>CAZKXK010000346.1:0-2280 GCA_964556585.1 uncultured Anaerolineaceae bacterium | reverse complement strand
AGCGGCTCCGCGTACTCCCGGTCGATCCGGTCGCGGACGCGGCGCAGCCAGGCGAGGTCGCGCAGGTGCTGCGTCGCGGCGGGTCTGCCTGTCATCGGCGGGATCGTGCCACAGACGGCCGAATGGAGCGCACGGCGCGTGCCCGCTCGACGCTTGTGCCGATCAGGCGCCGACGTACGCCGCGAGGTGCGCGCCGGTGAGGGTGGAGCGGTCGGCGACGATGTCGGCGGGTGTGCCCTCGAAGACGATCCGGCCGCCGTCGTGGCCGGCGCCGGGGCCGAGGTCGATGATCCAGTCCGCGTGCGCCATCACCGCGAGATGATGCTCGATGACGATCACCGACTTGCCCGCGTCCACCAGGCGGTCGAGCAGCGCGAGCAGGTGCTCCACGTCGGCGAGGTGGAGGCCGGAGGTCGGCTCGTCGAGCACGTAGATCCCGCCATCGGTGGCCATCTGGATCGCCAGCTTGAGCCGCTGCCGCTCACCACCGGAGAGCGTCGTGAGCGGCTGGCCGAGCCGCAGGTACCCGAGCCCCACGTCGGCCATCCGGGCGAGGATCGTCCGGGCGGCCGGCGTCTTTGCCGCGCCGGCGCCGAAAAACGCCAGCGCCTCGTTGACCGACATCGACAGCACGTCGCTGATGTCCCGGCCATCGAGCTTGTACTCGAGCACGCTGGCCTCGAACCGCTTGCCCTCGCACTCCTCGCAGACCGACTCCACGGTCTCCATGAAGCCCAGCTCCGTGTAGATGACGCCGTTGCCGTTGCAGACCGGGCAGGCGCCCTCGGAGTTGGCGCTGAACAGTGCAGGCTTGACCCCGTTCGCCCTGGCGAATGCCGTCCGGATCGGGTCCAGCAGGCCGGTGTAGGTCGCGGGGTTGCTGCGCCGCGAGCCCTTGATCCGCGCCTGGTCGATCGCGACGACGCCCTTTCCCTTCGGCATCGAACCGTGGATCAGCGAGCTCTTGCCGGATCCGGCGACCCCGGTGACCACGCACAGCACGCCGAGCGGGATGTCCACGCTCACGTCGCGCAGGTTGTGCTGGGTCGCGTTGCGGATCTCGAGCCGGCCGTTCGGCACACGGAGCTGGGACTTGAGCGCGGCCCGGTCGCCCAGGTGGCGCCCGGTGAGCGTGTCGCTGGCCCGCAGGCCCTCGACCGTGCCTTCGTAACAGACGGTGCCGCCGTCGGAGCCGGCACCCGGCCCGAGGTCGACCACGTGGTCGGCAATCTCGATCACTTCCGGCTCGTGCTCCACCACCAGCACGGTGTTGCCCTTGTCTCGCAGCTGCCGCAGCAGCTCGTTCATCCGCTGCACGTCATGGGGGTGGAGGCCGGTGGTTGGCTCGTCGAAGACGTAGGTGACGTCGGTGAGCGACGACCCGATGTGGCGGATCATCTTGACGCGCTGCGCCTCGCCGCCCGAGAGCGTCCCCGACGGCCGGTCCAGGCTCAGGTAGCCGAGCCCGATCTCGACGAACGAGTCGAGGGTGTGCCGCAGGGCGGCGAGCAGCGGCGCCAGGGATGGCTCGTCGAGGCCGCGGAGCCAGTCCGCCAGGTCGCTGACCTGCATCGCGCAGGCGTCGGCGATGTTGACGCCCCGGATCCGCGACGACCGGGCGGCCGCGGCGAGGCGAGTGCCGCCGCAGTCGGGACAGGCCGTGAAGGTGACCGCCCGGTCGACGAACGCCCGGATGTGCGGCTGGAGCGAGTCCTGGTCCCTGGACAGGAACGAGTCCTGGATCCGCGGCACCAATCCCTGGTAGGTCATGTTGATGCCTTCGATCTTCATCCGGACCGGCTCGTGGTAGAGGAGGTCGTGGCGCTCCTGCGCGGTGTAGTCGCGGATCGGCTTGGCGGGGTCGACGAAGCCGGAGGACGCGTAGAGGCGGTAGTTCCAGCCGCCGGCCATGTAGCCCGGGATCGTGATCGCACCCTCGGCGAGGGACTTCGAATCGTCGAAGAGCTGGGTGAGGTCGATGTCGGACGCCGTGCCCATCCCCTCGCAGCGCGGACACATGCCGCCGGTCACGCTGAAGCTGCGCCGCTCCTTCACGGTCTTTCCGCCGCGTTCGAGCGTGATGGCACCCGCCCCGGTGACCGATGGGACGTTGAAAGAGAACGCCTGGGGCGAGCCGATATGGGGCTGCCCGAGCCGGCTGAAGAGGATCCGCAGCATCGCGCTGGCGTCGGTGGCGGTGCCGACCGTGGAGCGGGGATTGCCGCCCATCCGCTCCTGGTCGACGATGATCGCGGTCGTCAGGCCGTCGAGGACGTCGAC
>CAZKXK010000345.1:0-2288 GCA_964556585.1 uncultured Anaerolineaceae bacterium | reverse complement strand
CGCGGATGCCGGTCTCGATGGCGATCTGGCCGGACGCCGTGTCCGGCAGCATGTTCGCGATGAAGAACGGGCTGACCGCGCGGGCCCCCTTGGTCTCCCAGGTGTGCCGGTTGTCCATGAGCAGCCGCGACCCGCCGCCTCCCGAGCCGAAGTAGACCCCGATCTCGTCGCGGTTGGCGTCGTCGACCTCGAGACCGCTGTGGGCGAGCGCCTTCTTCGCGGCGGCGACGCCCAGGACCACGTTCTTGTCGGTCCGCCGGACCTCCTTGAAGTTCATCCAGGCGGCCGGGTCGAAATCGCGGACCTCGCCGGAGACCTGGCAGTCATACGGCGTCGGATCCCAGTAGGTGATGTGGCTGAGGCCGCTGACGCCGTCGACGAGGTGTTGCCAGACGGTATCGACGTCGGACCCGATGGGGCTGACGATGCCAAGGCCGGTGACGGCCACGCGGCGGGTGAAGTCGGGCTTGCGCACGGGGCTGCGAGATCCTCCGGGTATGTTCTCTACAGGGACTGGGGTTGGGGTTCGTGCATTGGTGGGCGCTCCGGTCAGCCGTCCGCCGCCGGATCGGGATCGGCCAGGCCGCCTGGCGCCCCCGGGTCGTCGAGCGGGATGGTCTCGGCGTCGGGGGCGATCCGGCGAATGAGCCCGGACAGCACGCGCCCTGGTCCCACCTCGACGAAGCGCGTGACGCCCGCGCTGCGCATCGCGTCGACCACGGCGATCCAGTCGACGCCGGTCGTGAGGTGGTCCACCAGCTCGACTCGGCAGGCCTCGCCCGTGGCGAGCAACCGTGCATCGGCGTTCGCGAGGAGGCGGACGCGGGGCTCGTGGAACGCGACGCCGGCGAGGACCGTCCGCATTCCTGCCGCCGCGCTCGCCATCAGCGGCGAGTGGGCCGCCACGCTCACCGGCAGCACGATCGCGCGCTTCGCGCCGAGGCCCTTGGCGGCTGCGGCCGCGGCCTCCACGGCCGGCCGCACGCCCGACACCACGACCTGGCCGGGCGAGTTGCGGTTGGCGATGCCGAATGTCCCGTGCGCCGCGCCGGCCGCCACGAGGTCCGGCAGGCGCTCGTCGGGGAGGCCGACGATGGCGGCCATCGCGCCGGGGCTGCCCTCGCCGGCGGCCTGCATGAGACGTCCCCGCTCGCGGACCAGGCGCAGCCCGTCGCCCAGCGACAGGACGCCGGCCGCGACGAACGCGCTGTACTGGCCCATCGAGTGCCCCCCGGCGAACACCGGCCGGAGGGGCGGCTGACCAGCGGCAGTGCGCCGCTCCTCCACCGCGCGCAGGAACGCGATTGACGTGGCGAGCAGGGCGGGCTGGGCGTTGACGGTCAGGTCGAGCTCGTCGGAAGGCCCATCCCAGGCGAGCTGGCTGAGCGGCTCGCCGAGCGCGGCATCCGCCTCGGCGAAGACGGCGGCAGCTGCCGGCGACGAGGTCGCGAGCAGGCGGCCCATGCCCACGACCTGCGACCCCTGGCCGGGGAAGACATATGCGAGCGTGGCCAATTCCTCCTCGGACGATGCGGCGGGCGCCGGGTGCGGGGCTGGCGAGCGTGGGCGGCTCACCACGTGAGATTGCCTACGAGCCTACTCTCGTCCGTGGCCGACACGGGCAGATCACGTGCAATGTTGCACCAAGTGAACCGTCGGGCTACGCTCGCGGCCATGCCGATCTCGCCGCGACCGCGCCGCCCGGGTGCCCATGCCCACGTCACCACGGCCAGCCTGGAGGCCATGGCCGACGACGTGCTGCTCGCCCCGGTCGCGGCGGCGCGGAACCGGATCCAGAACCCGCGCGAGCTTTCCGACCGGGTCGCCTTCGGGAAGGCGCTCTGGAGGGAGCTCGTGATCGGCTTCGCCGCGCAGCTGGGCGAGCTCCGCCTCGGCTTCACGCAGCTCGCGGCGCTCTACGCGCTCGCGGACGGCGGCACCACGACGATCGTGGACCTCGCGGACACGCTGAACCGGTCGCCATCCGCGACGTCGCGGTTGGTGGACGGGCTGGAGCGCCGGCGGCTGCTCGAGCGGCGCGCCGAGTCCGAGGACCGGCGGATGCGCTCGGTGTGGCTGACGGAGCGCGGGCGGGCGCTCCTGGCCGTGATCGACCGCTCGCGGGCCGACCAGTTCCTGGCCGTCGTCCGGCCGCTGCCCGCCAACGAGCGCGCCATCGTGGCGATGGGCGTCGCGGCCCTGGCGACCCGCGCCGTATCGCGGCGCGGACGGCTCATCAAGCAGCGGCCGATATAGCGGTCAGCCGCCGCGGAGCGGTCAGCCGCCGC
>CAZKXK010000344.1:0-2296 GCA_964556585.1 uncultured Anaerolineaceae bacterium | reverse complement strand
TCCAGCACGAGGTGATGATCGAGGCGGTCGAGAACCACATGCCCCAGGTCATCGTGATCGACGAGATCGGGACGGAGCTGGAGGCGGTTGCCGCCCGAACGATCGCCGAGCGCGGCGTGCAGCTGATCGGGACGGCCCACGGCAATAACCTCGACAACCTGATGCTGAACCCGACACTCTCGGACCTGATCGGCGGGATCCAGAGCGTCACGCTCGGCGACGAGGAGGCGCGCCGGCGCCGGACCCAGAAGAGCGTCCTGGAGCGGAAGGCGCCGCCCACGTTCGACGTGATCGTGGAGATCCAGGACCGCGAGCGCGTCATGGTCCACGCCGACGTCGCGGACACGATCGACGCGATGCTCCGCGGCGACCCCGTCGCGCCGGAGCTGCGCTGGAAGGACGAGGGCGGCGTCCACCGGACCCAGTCGCGACCGCGCCCCTCGCCGCGCGAGCAGCTGGGCCGCGAGCGATTTGCCGGCCTCGTCGGCGCGGCGAGCGGTGGCTGGCGGCCGGAGCCGGGCTGGCGCGGTGAGACGACCTACCGGGGCGCGACGTGGGACGGGGAGCGGGGCGCGTCCTCGCGTCCGCCCGCGTATCGACCGGGCGCGAGTGGCGGCTGGCGCGAGTCGCGGGGCGGCCGGCCCGGCGCCGGCGCCGACCGGGGCTCGCCGGGCGCCGAGCGGTCGACGCCGGGCGCCGATCCGGGCCGGACCATGCCCGGGGAGCGGATCGCCCGGCGGGACGAGCCGGCGCCCGCGAACCGGGGCTCGGCGGGCGGCAATGGCGGGAACGGGGGCAACGGAAGCGCGGGTTCCGTCGGTTCGGGCTGGAACCCGGGTGGTGGCTCGAGCCCGGGCGGCGGCTCGAGCCCGGCAGGCGGCCCCTCCGCAAGCCGGTTCGCGATCACGGACATGCCGTTCACGGACGCGCCGTTCGTGGCCGGACAGATCGCCGATCGCGGTCCCCTCGAGCGGCCCGGCACTGCGGTCGCGACCGCGGAGGTTCGCGCGCGCGAAGCCCGCGAGCTCGATCGCCAGCGCGAGTGGCGGGACCAGGCCAGCCGCGCCCTCCAGGCGTTCAAGGCGGAGGAGGGAACCGGGCCGGTGAACGCCGCGGGCGTCGCTGCGGCCCACTCCGCGGACCTCGCCGCGGCTCTCGCCGCCGACCTTGCCGCCGACGACGAGGCGCTCGCCGATCGGGCGATCGCGGCGGCCCGCGACGAGGACGGCCCGGCGCTCCGCGTCGAGCACGGCATCCTCCCGACGCTGCGGGTCTTCCCGTTCGGGATCAGCCGGAAGCGCCTCGAGCAGGCGATCCGCGAGCTCCAGCTGCCCGTGATCATCGCCCGTGACATCGACGAGGCCGACGTGGTGATGACGCTTCGCAGCGAGTACCGTCAGAAGGGCCCCACGATCCGCGACGCCGAGAACCGCGCGCTCCCGGTCTACGTCCTGAAGGCGAACACGACGGTCCAGATGCAGGCGAGCCTCACATCGGTCTTCAGCCTGGAGGTGGATCCGCGGCAGGCCGCGCTCCTCGAGACCGAGGAGGCGATCGGGATGGTCGTGCGAGAGTCGCAGGCGGTCGAGCTGGCCCCGCAGAGCGCCTACATCCGGCGCCTCCAGCACCAGATGGCGGAGCGGGCGAACCTGGTCTCGCGCTCGCGCGGCCGCGAGCCGTATCGCCGGGTCCGCCTCTACCCGGACGAGGTCCGCGGCTGGCGGTAGGCGGCGACGCCGATGAGCGCAACGAGCAGCAGGGCCACGATGCCTGCGACTCCTGGTGGCGGCGACTGATCGGGGTTGGGGAGGTCTGTCGAGGTCGCCGGGATCCCGGCGACGAGACGCTGGAGGCTCGCGATCAGGGCAGTCGCCGAGGTCGGAACCCCCGTCACGTCCTGGCTCGAGCTCTGCTCCACACGGCCACCTGGGCCAACTCGCCAGGCAACCGATCGTTCAGCGACGAGCGTGTCGGGCGACGGGAAGATCGCGATGATCTGATCGCCCGGTCGGAGGCTCTGCCAGCACTCGTTTGACGGGACGGTGAGCACTCCGGCGCGAAGATCGAGGCCCTGATCGGGGACCTCGGGCCGAATGACCTGCTTGACCGCGAACTTGTCCACGGCCGGCGTGTTGCCCTGTCGGAGTGCGATCACGTCGGCTACCACGATGAGCCCCGGCGACGCCACGATTTCGGCGAGGGTCCCGTGCGTCACGGCTGGGCAGGCGGCCGCGGCGGCTGGAGGGATCGAGGCGGAGGGCGCGATCAGGAGCGTCCCAACGACCAGAGCGATCCC
>CAZKXK010000343.1:0-2306 GCA_964556585.1 uncultured Anaerolineaceae bacterium | reverse complement strand
GTCCTCGGCGAAGCCCATGTCGAGCATCTCGTCGGCCTCGTCGAGCACGACGACCTCCACGGCGTCGAAGGAGAGGCTGCCGCGGGTCAGGTGGTCCACGGCGCGGCCGGGCGTCGCGACCACCACGTCGACCCCGCGCCGGAGCGCCCGGAGCTGCTGGCCGATCGCCTGGCCGCCGTAGATCGGAAGGACGTGGGCATCCATGCCGCGGCCATACCGGTGGACGGCCTCGGCGACCTGCATCGCGAGCTCGCGCGTGGGGACCAGGACGAGCGCCAGGGTCCGGCCTGCGCCGGCCCGCCCCAGGCCACCGCCGGCGGCGAGACGCTGCAGGATCGGGAGCGCGAAGGCGGCCGTCTTGCCGGTGCCGGTGGGCGCCTCCGCCACCACGTCGCGCCCGGCGAGGAGAGGCGGGATCGCCTCGAGCTGGACCGGCGTCGGCTCCTCGTACCCCAGGCCCTCCAGGGTCGTGAGCAGGGCCGCGGCCAGCCCGAGCGCCGCGAAGCTGCCCGCCTCGGCGGATGGCGGTGGGGACGCCGAATCGGGCGCGGGGGCTGCGTCGGTCATGCGCACAGCCTACGCGCCGGGAACGAAAGGGAAACGCGGCCGGGGTCCGGCCGCGTTTCCGCCTGGCGTGCGCGCCGCGAGGTTCGGCGCTAGTTCGTGGTCCCCGCGGGCGTCGGGGCCGGCTGTGCGCCGGGCGTGCCGTGCGACCCGGGCATCCAGCCATGGCCGCCGCGCATACCGGGACCGAAGCCGGCCCCCGGCGTGAAGGCGCGCACGACGGTCGCGGAGAACGTCCCGTCCGCGTTCTTCGTTCCCTCGGCCATCACGATCGCGTTGACCGCGATGTCCGAGAGCGAGGCGGTCGTCTTGCCAGCGACCTGGAACTTCGTCGTGGAGTCGACCTTGATCGTGAGCGACCCGCTGCGGGTCTTCACGGTGATCGTCTGGTCGGTCGCGGACGTGGCGGTGACGGTGCCGCCCGCGATCGCCGGCTGGATGTTCACGAGCGTGGCGGTGAACGTGCCGTCCGCCGCGGTGGTGCCCTGGGCGTCGACCTGGGCCCCGACCGTCAACGCCGCGCTGGTGGACGCGGCGCCGGCCAGCTGGTAGGTGGTCGAAGCGGTCAGCGTGATGGCCTTGGTCGTCTTGTCACGCAGCGTGAGGGTGACCGTGCTCCCACTCACGGACTGGACCGTCCCGTCCACGTGCGGGAGGACGACCCGGATCGCGGTGATCTTGTAGGTGCCGTCCGACTGTCGGGTCTGGTCGAACGTGATCGAGTCACTCACCGCGAGCGCTGAGGCCTGGACGGTCTGGCCCGCCTTCGTGATCGTCGCGGCGGTGTCATCGATGGTCCGGGTCCAGCCGTCGGCCGTGGTGAGCGTGAGCTGCGACCCGTTGATGGCAGTGATCGTGATGGCACCGAACCCACCGGGCCCACCCATCCGTCCGCCGCCCAGCATGCCGCCCGGACCGAAGCCGCCGGGACCGCCACCCGCCACGTCCGGTGCGTTCGGGCCGGGCGCGGTGGCGCCGTTCGGCGCCGTCCAGGTGCCCGTGTCCGCGCCGAGCAGGACGCCCCTCGCGTTCGCCGCGGCCGGCGCCGAGGGCGAGGGCGGCGTGCCGCTGGAGGCGAGGCCGACGGCGACGGCGCTCACGCCGATCGCGGCGGCGAGGATCGCGGCGGCGATCAGGCGGCGCGAGCCGCGCGATGTCGAGGTGACGGGTTGGACAGGTGCGACGTACGCCGGCGGGGCGACCGGCTGCTCTGCCGGTTGGCCGTCAGGAAGTCCGTCGGGCTGCTCCGTGGGAGCGAAGTTCATGATGAATTCTCCTGGTTTCCTCCTCGGGAACCGGGCCGACCGTCGGAGGACGCGCGTCGGCGCAGGGTCAATGTATCGCAGGTGATCCTGAACGAGTCATGAATCGCGTGATGGTCCCGACGCGGGGCCGAGAGAGGAGACGCGATTCCGGGCCTGCTGATCGGAAGCTGGTGCCCACGGGCACCAGCAATGTCGGGCCGGGCATACGGACGCAGGCGCGACACGAACCAGGCAGCGAACAGGCGCGCGCCCCACGCGTGGGGGACCCGGCCGGCTCAGCCGATCATGGTGACGGCGCCACCGACGGATCGGGCTCCGGGGACGGGTCGGGCGACACGCTCGGCTCGGGCGAAGGAGACGGCTCGGGCGAAGGAGACGGGTCCGGCGACACGCTCGGCTCGGGCGACGGGGTATCGGTCGCCGTCGGCTCGGGTGTCGGTGTGGGAGTCGGCGTTGGCGTGGGGGTCGGCATCGACG
>CAZKXK010000342.1:0-2308 GCA_964556585.1 uncultured Anaerolineaceae bacterium | reverse complement strand
CTCGCATGCCCGCGCATACGGCGGCGGAGGAGTCCGTGCACGCGATGCTCGTTGCGGACATATCGATTCGCGTCCGGCGTGGGCTGATGCCGACGCGCACACGCCCGCGCATACGGCGGCGGAGGGGTTCGTTCACGTGATGCGCGTTGCGGACATATCGACCGTCGCGGATATGCCCGTTATACGCATCGCCGCCGGACGAGTGGGCACGGCCGAATTCCGGATCCCGAAGGCCGCTGCATCATCGGGGCGGGGCCGGGCGCATCACCGGGGCCGCGCCCCATCACTGGGGCCGAGCCACCCGCACACGCGGCCGGCGGGTGGTAGCCTCGGGCGAATGTCACTCATGTCCGAAGGCGCCGTCCGCATCCCTCTCCTTCTCGACGTCGACACCGGGATCGACGACAGCCTGGCGCTGCTGTACGCGTGTGCCTCGGCGGAGGCGGAGATCGTGGCGGTGACCTGCGTCGCCGGCAACGTCGACGCCCGGCAGGTGGCCGAGAACACGCGCGCCGTGCTGGAGCTGGCGGGCCGCCCGGACGTGGAGGTCTCCCTGGGGCGGGAGGCGCCGCTCGTCCGCGAGCTGGTCACGACGCCCGAGACGCACGGCCCGCGGGGCATCGGGTACGCGGTCCTGCCCCCGGCCAGCCGGCCACTCTCGGTGCGGTTCGGGCCCGACGTCATCGCGAACGAGGCACGGCGTCGTCCGGGCGAGCTGACGCTGGTGACCCTCGGGCCGCTGACGAACCTCGCCGTCGCCCTCTCCGGCGAGCCGGCGCTTCCGACGCTCCTGCGGCGCTGGGTGATGATGGGCGGCAGCTACCGCTCGCCGGGCAACACCGCCCCGACCACGGAGTGGAACGTCAGCGTCGACCCGGAGGCAGCGGAGCGCTGCATCGCCGCATTCGGGCGGCCGGAAGTGACAGAGGCGCGGCGGGCCGCCGGCCTGGAGCCACTGCCACTCGCGCTGGGGCTCGACGTCACCGAGCGCGCCAAGCTCATGCCCCACCACCTGGCCGCGCTGGCGGCACGGGCCGGGTCGCAGGCGGACCCGGCACGCGATCCGGCCACAGGGAGCGCCGCCTCGAATGCCGTCGTCCGGTACGTCGATGATGCACTCCGCTTCTACATGGAGTTTCACGCGCGTTACGACGGGTTCTACGGCGCCTTCATCCACGACCCGTTCGCCGTCGCGGCGGCGCTTGACCCGGCGCTGGTCCGGACCGAGGCGCTGCCCGTGGACGTGGAGCTGGGCGGGACGCTCACGACCGGCGAGACGGTCACGGACTGGCGCCGGTCCTGGGGCCGGCCGCCCACGCTCGACATCGCGGTCAGCGGCGATGCGGAGACGTTCTTCGCACGGTTCATCGAGCGGGTTGGAGGGCTGGCCGAGCGCGTCGGCTGAGCCGCGGCGACCGGCCGATCCCGCCGCGCGCAGACTGCTGGCGTGGGGCACGTCCCGCGTGGGACACTGCAGCGCGGCGGTCGGCGGGCGGAAAGATCCGCGGGGCGGAAAGACCCGCGGAGCGGGACGATCCGCGGCTGGGCGTCCGGGGGAAGACACGGGTTCGGGAGGTCGGAGCACCATGGCCTGGCTATCACGGCAGTTCAGCACGCGCGTGATCGTGTTGATGCCGGTCGCGATCGCGATCAACATCGTGCTCGGCGTTGTGGTCCAACAGGTCCTCAAGCTGCCGATCTATCTCGACTCGATCGGCACAATCCTTGTGGGCGTGCTCGCCGGTCCCATCGCCGGCGCGCTGACCGGGATCCTGTCGAACCTGATCTGGCAGTACGCGCCGGTGATCGGGGGAGGCACCGTCGGGCCGTTCGCGATCACCGCCGGCGTGATCGGGTTGCTCGCCGGAGTGTGGGGCCAGCTGGCCGTCTACCGGTCGAGGCCCGCCTCCGGGACGCAGCTGATCGTGGCGGCCATCGCGGCAGGCGTGATCGCGGTCGTCGTGGTCATCCCGATCCTCAACAACCCCGCCTACACGGATCCGAGCAATGGGTATCCCAGCTGGGTGTACACCGCGGCAGCCGTCATCGCGGTGATCGTCGCGATCGTCGTGGCCGGCTTCATCTACGTCCGGCGCGACCTCGCCGGCCTCTGGGTCGCCGTGGCCGGCGTGCTGACCGGCATCGTCGCCGCGTTCGTGTCGGCGCCGATCTCCGCGATCGCCTTCGGCGGGGTCACTGGCGGCGGAACCGACCTGCTCGTCGCGGCCCTGCGGCAGGGCGGGTCGGACGTCATCCACGCGTCGCTCGGCCAGGGCCTGTTCAGCGACCCGATCGACAAGACGATCAC
>CAZKXK010000341.1:0-2313 GCA_964556585.1 uncultured Anaerolineaceae bacterium | reverse complement strand
AGAAGCCCGGGATCGCACCCCAGATCGCGCCGCCCAGGGCGCCGGCCAGGAGGACGAGCGGCATCAGGATGAAGCCGGGCAGGTCCGGGAACGCCAGCGCGGTCGCGGCGCTCAGCAGGCCGCCCATCGCGATCTGGCCCTCGCCGCCGATGTTGAACACGTTGGCCCGGAAGGCGATGCAGATCCCCACGCCGACCAGCAACAGCGGCACGGCCTGGATCGCCGTGCTGCTCAGCGCGTAGCTGCCGCCGAACGCTCCCTCGAGGAGCGCGCGATAGCCCGTGATCGGGTTGGCGCCCAGGGCAAGCATCATGACTGCGCCGAACAGGAGGGCGACGAGCAGCGCCGACGGGAGCGCGAACCAGGTCAGCAGGAACCTGCCCCACCTCCCGCGGCCGCTGCCGACCATTGCCTCGGTCGGCCCGTCGGTTACCCCGTCGCGCATGTCGGCCCCTTAGACGCTAGTCATCTGACATCCGCTCTTGATCAGGCATTGTGTCATGGCGCCGGAAGCCGGTCCCCAGTGCCATTCGGCCCATTGTGTCTCCCCCGCAGGGGCAGCGTCAGGTTGTCCGGGGCGGCCAGGCGGGAGGGGGCCCCATCGCGCCGACGCGATCCACTCCAGTGTCCGAAGGTGCGCCGACCGCGGGGCTGCTCTACCATTGGCCACGATGGTCCCCCGACCCTCGTCCGCCCCCGGGAGCGCCCGCGCGGCGGCCGTCGCGACGCTGGCCGCTCTGCTCGCCTTCTCGGGTGCCGCCGCCCCGGTCCCGTTCCTGCCCGGTGCCGCGCGGCCGGCTGCCGTCCTCGCGACCATCTCGACCCCGTACGTCTCGGCTGGACGCGCGCCCGTCGCTCCCGGCGTGGAGCACGAGTGGGGCACGATCCAGACCACCCGCGCGGGAAGCCAGGCCGTCAACCTCGTCGAGGTGGCCCTCGGAACGCCCGGGATCAGCCTCGAGACGGAGCTCGGCGGGGACCGGATCACCAGCCTCGAGACCACGACCAGCCAGGCCCGACGCACCTCGACCGACGGCCATCGCGCGGTCGCCGCGATCAACGGGGACGTCTGGGGTGGCTACGCCAGCTCCACGCAGTACGCGCCCAACGGCATCGACATCCATGCCGGGGAGCTGGTGACCGCGGCGCGCCTTGCCCGGCCGACGTTCGGGATCGACGCGTCGGGCCAGCCGCTCATCGGGAACGTCCAGGTCAGCGCGTCCCTCACCTGGCCCGACGGGACGATCCGCCAGGTTGGGCGCGTCAACCAGGCCCGGACCGGCTCGGAGCTGGTCCTGCTCACGCCGCGCTTCGGCCCGACCACGCCGGCGGACATCGGCGGCACCGACGTCGTGCTCGGGGGCGTCCCGCTCCCGCTGACTCCCACGGGCGTTCACCCCGCGGTCGTCCTCCAGGTCCGGCCTGCTACGGGCGGCATCCCCATCGACCCGGGCACGCTGGTGCTCAACGGCCCGAGCGGGTCGTTCCTCGACGCGCTCGTGCCGGGCGTCGGGCTGACGCTCACGCTCGCGATCACGCCGGGGTGGGAGAACGTCCGGGAGGCTATCGGCGGACGCGAGTTCATCGTGCAGGGTGGCGTGGCGGACGTCTCGCCGCGCACCGCGGTTGCCGACGAGCTCCATCCGCGCACGGCGCTGGGCATCACGGCAGCTGGCTCGCTCGTCATGGCCACGGTGGACGGACGCCAGTCCGGGTACAGCACCGGCGTGGACCTCGACGAGCTCGCCGAGCTGATGGTGTCGCGGGGCGTCGTCCAGGCCCTGAGCCTGGATGGCGGCAGCTCGACGACCATGGCCGTGCGCCTCCCCGGCGACCAGGAAGTGTCGGTCGTGAACCGCCCGTCCGCCGGCCAGGAGGTCGCCGTCGCCAACAGCCTCGTCGTCTTCAGCGCCGTGCCGACCGGCCCGCTGGCCGTGGTGGACGTCGTCCCTGGGACGGCCGTGAGCTGGCAGGGCGGCGTCACGGACTTCGTCGCCAAAGGCCAGGACGCCGCCGAGAACGGGATCGCGCTTGCGCCCGGCGACGTCACGTGGACGCTCGACGGGCCCGGCGCGATCTCCACGAGCGGCCAGTATACCGCCGCTGCCCCGGGGACGGCGACGGTCGCCGCGACCGTGCAGGGCATCCGGGGCACCGCATCGGTCACCGTGAACCCCGGCACGGGCCCGCCCGTCGAGCCGCCGGTTCCCGCTCCTCCGCCCCCGCCGCCGATCGCGATCGGCGCGGCGAGCGCCGTCGGCCTGCGACCGGCGACCGGCTTCAGCGCGAAGTCCCCGAAGGTCGCCCCGCTCC
>CAZKXK010000340.1:0-2328 GCA_964556585.1 uncultured Anaerolineaceae bacterium | reverse complement strand
AGTGGAACCGGGAACGGCCGGACCTCGACGTGTCGCCGACCCACACGCTCCAACGGATCACGCGGCTCTCGCTCCTCCAGGGGGCGAGCTTCGCGCGGGTCTTCGCGCGGTACGGGGTCTCCTTCGGCGAGTACCTCGTGCTCGCCGCGCTGCGACGCGCAGGCCCCCCGTACCGGATGAACCCCACCGCGTTGCTCAACGCGGTGATCCTGTCGTCGGGCGCGATGACGAACCGCCTCGACCGGCTCGAGGCGATGGCCCTCGTCGAGCGTCTGCCTGACCCGGCCGACCGGCGGGGTCGGTTGGTCGCGCTGACCGAGCGCGGTCGCGTGCTCGTCGACGCCGCCGCCGTCGACCACGTCGAAGGCGAACAGCGCCTGCTCAGTGGCCTCGACGCCGACGAGCGCGAACAGCTCGCGGGACTGCTGCGCAAGCTGCTGCTGTCGCGGCCATTCCGAGAGCTCGACCCTGCCGCACGCCCGAGCCCTTCGTTGAATGACAACGCCCTTGTCGGTGCTCGCTGAGAACGGAGACGGGTAGCCCGGAATCCAGGTACGGCGACCTGCCGCGTCAGGCGCGCCGCGGGGACGAGGATCCTGTCCACCTGCGGCCCACGGCTGGCGGTCAGCCAGGGGCGATGGGCCCGTCCGCGACGACGGCCCGATCAGGCTTTGCCACCTGATTCTCGCCAAACGAAACGCGCATCGATCGCTCGCTCGATCACGGCTGCGCCGCCGGCGCTCGTAACCTCACGCAGGATCACCTCGGCAACAACCGGACCTGTGTCGGGCTGATCGGCTCCGCCCCAGACGAGCCACATCAAGGTCTCGTCATGTGGGATCGCCAGCAGAGCAATCCCCAGGCCCTCCGTGCGCAGCGCGGTTGCGGTGCGTGCCTGGAGCTCGTCATACCAGTCTGTCGGTCGCTCACTCAACCCTGGTACGTAGGCTTCGATGACGCGGACGGTCCGTTGCATCGCTCAACCGTGCACCAGGACGGACCGGTCGGTATCCGGGAAAGCACGTACGGCCGCGGGTAAGATTTCGGCCGGATGAACGCCGCCGCGCGACAGCCGGCCACCCACCCTGTCTCGTCTCTGATCGGGCGCGACCAGGCAGTTGCGCGCGTCCTGGCCGTCGTCCAACCACCGTACGTCGATGCGCAGGCCGTCCTGATCGAGGGGCCGGCCGGAATCGGCAAGTCGAGCCTCCTGCGGGTCGGCGTGGCGCAAGCAGAGGCTGCGGGTGCGATCGTCGTGGTTGCAAGGCCCGTCGAGACCGAGGCCAACTATGCCTACGCCACGCTTGTCGACCTGTTGGGACCTGCCCTCGCATCGATCGACGTTCGCCTTGCAGAGGTCCATCGCGCCGTGCTTGGGCGGGCGCTGGGTAACGACGACGTCCCGGACTCGCTCGACGCGGCTGTGGAGGAGGCGCCCGACGCGCAACGCGTCGCTGTTGCCGTCCTGGCCACTTTCCGGGCGCTCGCCGCTCGTGGGGCCTTGTTGATCGCCATCGACGACGCGCAATGGGCCGACCCGGCCAGTCGCGATGCGCTTGCTTTCAGCGTGCGACGGCTCGCCGGTCTGCCGGTGCGACTCCTGCTCGCCCAACGCGGCGACATCCCGGGCGAGCCTGCGCCGTTCCGCCTGGCGGAGGCGGCCCGTCCCATCCCTATCGAGCGATTGTGGCTCGAGCCCCTCTCGATGGGGGCGCTCCATCAACTGCTGCGTTCTGCAACCGGCTCCAGCTTTGCGCGGCCGACGCTCCTGCGGATCCAGGAGCTCTCGGGCGGCAACCCGTTCTACGCGCTCGAACTCGCGCGCGCCCTCGTGGCGTCGAACACGACCGTCCGCCCAGGGCTGGACCTGCCCATACCATCGTCGCTGCGTGGTCTGGTCAGGGCCCATCTGAACCGCGTCCCAGCATCCACGCGGCTGCTTCTGCTCACGGTAGCGTTGAGCACGAAGCCGACGATGAGCCTGTTAGAGGCGCTGACTGGGCCCGGGACCCGGGCTCTCCTTGAACCCGCGATCGATGCCGGCCTTATCGGTACCGAAGGGCCGACCGTAACCTTCGATCACCCCTTGTACGCTTCCACCCTGGTTGCCGAGGCGTCCGCCGACGAGCTCCGAGCAGTGCATGCGGCGCTCGGCCACGCGGCAGCCGAGGATCCGGAGGCGCGAGCGCGTCATCTGGCGTTGGCCTCGGAGGGCTCCGATGCTGGCGTTGCCCGGTCCCTCGCCCGTGCGTCGGCCCGTGCCCGGGGACGAGGTGCTCCGGCGATGGCCGGTGAGCTGGCCGACATGGCGGTGGAGCGCACACCGAC
>CAZKXK010000339.1:0-2354 GCA_964556585.1 uncultured Anaerolineaceae bacterium | reverse complement strand
TCGCCTCGCGCTTGAAGTAGTCGCCGAAGCTCCAGTTGCCCAGCATCTCGAAGAAGGTGTTGTGGCGGGTCGTCCGACCCACCTCCTCGAAGTCGTTGTGCTTCCCCGCGACCCGCAGGACGCGCTGGACGTCGACCGCGCGCGTGTAGCTGCGCGTCTCCACGCCGGTGAAGACTTCCTTGAACTGGACCATCCCGGAGTTCGTGAACAGGAGCGTCTGGTCCCCTGCCGGCACCAGGCTCGCCCCGGGCACGACGGTGTGGCCGCGCGCGGCGAAGAAGTCGAGGTAGCGCCGCCGGATCTCGGCGGCGGGAAGCGGAGTGATCCGCGGGTCCGGGTTGGGCGCGGGAGGAAGGCTCGGCATCGCGACAATGGTAGCGAACGCCGGGCCGCGGTCCCGGCCCGCGCCGCGAGACGCCGGGCCCTGGGGCGCGGTGCTACCTCCGCGGGGTGTCCACGTCCCTGCCGGGCGCGGCGACGGACCCGGCGGCCGGCCCCGGTGGGCCGGATCGGGGGGCGCCGGAGCCCGGTGCGCCGGTGGGCCGGCGACGCGCGCGCCGCCAGATCGTGGATCCGGCGATGACGGCCCCGATGAACGCGCCGGCCGTCGCGCCCCGCGCAAAGACCGCGAAGGGATCCTCGTCGCGCGTCCGGAGCCACGCCCGGCCGGGACGGCCCATCAGTCCGGTCCCGGTCCGGGCTCCGCCCGGGTCGGCCCCATCACGGAGACGACGACGACGAGCAGGATGCCGGCGAGCGCGCCGATCGAGGCGGGCAGGACGCGGAAGTCGCCGATCCTCAGGAGGTCGAACGGGCCACCCACCCGCCCTCCGATCGCGTCGCCCGCCCACGCGCCCGTGACGGCGAGCAGCAGCAGGAACGGGAGGCGGGCCCCGGCCACGCCGCGCACGAGCACCGCCGCGGACGTCCAGAAGACGCCCATCAGCGCGGCCAGGACGAACGACGGTCCGATCTCCACGGCCGCTCCCCTACCCGTCGTCGCGGACGATCCGGCCACCGCCCACCACCACCTCGGGGTCGTCGGCGTCGAACAGGACGCAGGCCTGGCCGGGCGCCGCGGCCCACACGGCCACGTCTGTCTGCACGGTCCACCGCGAGCCCACCCCGGACGACCCCCCGCGACCCGATGGCCCGGCCGGGCGGACGTCGGCCGGCACGGCTTCCGCGCGATGGCGGACCTGCGCCCGTGCCCGGAAGCCACTGCCCCCGGCCACCGGTGGCCCGCCCGCGACGAACGTCACATCGGCGATCGTGAAGCGGCGCGTCTCGAGGTCGGCCCGCCGGGCCAGCACGATCGTGTTGGCGACCGGGTCCACCCGGCTCACGTAGCGGGGCTCGCCCAGGGCGATCCCGAGCCCCCGCCGCTGCCCGACGGTGAAGCCGGCCGCGCCCCCGTGGTGTCCCACCACCCGGCCGTCGGCGGCGTCGATCGCCGGGCCGTCGACCGGGCTCCAGCCGGCCCGCGCCCGGAGCGCGTCGCGCGGGTCACCGGTGGGCACGAAGCAGATCTCCATGCTCTCCGGCTTGTCCGCCGTCGCCAGGCCGCGCGCGCGGGCGAGCTCCCGGACCTGCGGCTTGGTCAGCTCGCCGAGCGGGAAGAGCGCGTGCGCCAGCTGGTCCTGGCGCAGGCCGTACAGGAAGTAGGTCTGGTCCTTGGCGCGGTCGGCGCCGCGCCGCAGCTGGTGGACCACGCCGCCGGCCGCGCCGGCGACTGTCTCTCGGCGGGCGTAATGGCCGGTGGCGACGGCGTCGCATGCGTACAGGCGCCGCGCCCGGCCGAGCAGCGCGCCGAACTTCACGTAGCTGTTGCACTCGACGCACGGGCTGGGCGTCTCGCCCCCGAGGTACGCGGCCAGGAACGGCCGGATGACGCCCGCCTCGAACTCGCGCTCCAGGTTGAGGACATAGAACGGGATGCCGAGCTGGGCCGCCACGCGCCGGGCGTCCTCGGCCGCGTCAGCGGAACAGCAGCTCTTCTTGATCTCGGAGTAGGCGTCCGCTCCCTCGTGGACCCGCATCCAGACGCCGACCACCTCGTGGCCGGCCTCCGCCACCAGCGCCGCCGCCACGGAGCTGTCCACCCCGCCGGACATCGCGACCAGGACGCGCGCCATCGGCCCTACGCTCCCAGCCGCGCGCCGAGCGGGTCCGCGGTCTGGGCGACCGACCCGTCGCGGATCGCCGCGATCACGCGGGGCACGACCTGGCACGCCTCGCTCACCTCGGCGTCGGTGGTGGCGCGGCCGAGCGACAGGCGCAGCGCGCCGACCGCCTCCACGCCCGTATAGCCCATGGCCGTCAGCACGTGCGACGGCTCGGGCGATCCAGTGGCG
>CAZKXK010000338.1:0-2384 GCA_964556585.1 uncultured Anaerolineaceae bacterium | reverse complement strand
TCGCGATCGGGTTGTGGTTCGCGCGGCGGCTCCGCCTGTTCGGCGCCGGCGAGCGAGCCGGCGAACGAGCCGGGGAGCCCGCGCCGGTGCCCGAGACTCGGCCCCCAGGAGGCGCCGGCCCGATGTGACTCGCTCCCGGTCGGGAGCCGTGACGACGCGGCCTCGAGATTCCGAGACGGCGGCAGGGGCGAGGCTTCCGGCAGGGGCGAGGCTTCCGGCAGGGCGAGGCTTTCGGAAGGGGCGAGGCTTCCGGAACGCCCGGGGTGCGTTTCGCCCCCGGATCGTCGGGCGAGACGGCACTGGCCGAGCGGGAGGACGAGGCACACACTCCGGCGGCAGACGAGCAGCGAAGGAGACGGACCCATGTCGGCATCGACGACGGGCACGGACAAGCAGGCCGACCTGGCCGGGCCGGGGATCGGGAACTACGGGGACCTCGAGAAGGTCCTGCCGGACGACTACGCGTCGGCGCTCGATCCGCGGGAGACCCAGGCCGCGATCTACGCCGTCAAGGAGTACATCGAGAAGCACCTGTGCTCGGAGCTGAACCTGCAGATGGTGCAGGTCCCGCTCATCGTCGACGTCGAGTCGGGCATCAACGACATGCTCGACCGAGACGGGAAGCGCGGGCCGATCCAGTTCCACATCTCGAACGACTACGACCAGCACCCGATCGAGGCCCAGGTCGTGCAGGCGGCGACCAAGTGGAAGCGGCCGGCGCTGCGCCAGTTCGGCTTCAAAGTCGGCGAAGGCCTCTGCACGGACATGCGCGCCGTGCGCAAGGACTACTTCCTCGACCACGACCACAGCTGCTACGTCGACCAGTGGGACTGGGAGAAGGTCATCACCGCCGAGGACCGCAACCTCGACTACCTCAAGTCAACCGTTCGCTCGATCTGGAAGGTCCTCAAGGGCGCCGAGCAGGAGGCCCTCGACCGGTTCCCGAAGCTCCGGGCGGACACGTATCCCGAGCTCCCCGAGGAGATCACGTTCATCCACGCGGAGGACCTGCTGGCCCGCTATCCCAACCTGCCCCGCAAGCAGCGCGAGACCGCGATCCTCCAGGAGATCCCCGCGGTCTTCATCATCGGGATCGGCTGGACGCTCGACGACGGCTACCCCCACGAGATGCGCGCCGCCGACTACGACGACTGGGTGACCCCGACGGTCTCCGACGACGGCCGGCCGATGCACGGGATCAACGGCGACATCCTGGTCTGGAACCCCGTCACCCATCGTCGCCACGAGCTGACGTCGATGGGCATCCGGGTGAACCCCGAGACGCTGCGCCAGCAGCTCACCATGACCGGTCAGCTCGACTGGCTGAACCTCCCCTATCACAAGGGGATCATCAGCGGCGAGACGCCCCTCTCGATCGGCGGCGGGATCGGCCAGTCCCGGACCCAGATGCTGCTCCTCCACAAGGCGCACCTGGGCGAGGTCAGCGTCAGCGTGTGGCCGAAGATCCTCAAGGAGATCTGCGCCAGGAAGAACATCTTCGTCATCGAGTAGGCACGCTCGCCGACGTGCGGGGCTGCCGCGGCGCACCGCGCGCGGCGCGAAAGGGAGACGGATGGAATACCGACGGCTCGGCAGCGCGGGGCTCAAGGTCAGCGCGCTCTCGTACGGGGCCTGGGTGTCGTACGGGACGCAGCTCGGCGTTCCCGAGGCGATCGCCTGCATGCAGGCCGCCTGGGACGCGGGCGTCAACTTCTTCGACAACGCCGAGGCCTATGCCGGGGGCCGGGCCGAGGAGATCATGGGCGAGGCGCTCCGGCAGCTCGGTTGGCGGCGCGCCAGCTTCGTCGTGTCGACCAAGATCTTCTTCGGGATGCATGACGGGCCGAACGAGAAGAACACGCTCAACCGCAAGAAGCTTCGCGAGGGGATCGAAGGGGCCCTGCGCCGGTTCGGGCTCGACTACGTCGACCTGGTCTACTGCCACCGGCCGGATCCCGAGACGCCGATCGAGGAGACCGTCTGGTCGATGCACCAGATGGTCGAGAGCGGCAAGGCGCTCTACTGGGGCACGTCGGAGTGGAGCGCCGAGGAGATCCGCGAGGCCTGGGGGATCGCCGAGCGGCACCACCTCCACAAGCCGCAGATGGAGCAGCCCGAGTACAACCTCTTCACCCGCCGCAAGGTCGAGGTGGAGTTCGCCCGGCTGTACGCGGGGATGGGCCTGGGGCTCACGACCTGGAGCCCGCTCGCGTCCGGCTTCCTGACGGGCAAGTACAACGACGGGATCCCCGCGGATTCGCGGATGGCGCTCTCCGGCTACGACTGGCTCAAGCCGGGCCGGACGCCGGAGCGCATCGATGCCGTCCGGCGCCTGGCGCCGATCGCGGCGGACCTCGGAGCGACCAACGCCCAGCTCGCCCTTG
>CAZKXK010000337.1:0-2390 GCA_964556585.1 uncultured Anaerolineaceae bacterium | reverse complement strand
CCGGCGTGCTGGTCCACGTCGCCTACCTGGTCGGGTTCGCGGCCGTGGGGCTCCTGCTGGCATCCGTCGCGCTGCGGCGCCGGCTGCGCGCATGAGCGTCTTCGCCCGGCCTCACCCGGCGGCCCGGTTCGGGAGCCGCCGCGCCGGCCTCCTGGTCGAGCGCAACGTGCTCGTCTACCGGCGCACATGGATGGTGATCGTCTCGGGCTTCTTCGAGCCGCTGCTCTACCTGCTCTCGATCGGCTTCGGCCTCGGCGCGCTCATCGGCGCAGTGCCGTTCGGGGGCCGGGATGTGCCCTACACGGTCTTCGTCGCCCCCGCCCTGATGGCCGCCTCCGCCATGAACGGCGCGATCTATGACTCGACGATGAACGTCTTCTACAAGCTCCGGGAAGCGCGGACCTACGATGCGATCCTGGCCACGCCGATCGGCCCGGGCGACGTCGCCCTGGGCGAGATCAGCTGGGCCCTGATCCGCGGGGCGATCTACGCGACGACGTTCCTGTTCGTGATGTTCGTCCTCGGGTTCGTGCGGAGCCCGCTCGCGATCCTGGCTCTGCCGTCCGCGATCCTGATCGGGTTCGCGTTCGCCGGGGTCGGGATGGCGGCGACCACCTTCATGCGTACGTGGCAGGACATGGACATGGTCCAGCTCGTCATCCTGCCGCTCTTCCTGTTCTCGGCGACCTTCTATCCCCTCGAAACCTATCCCGATGCGATGCGCCTGCTCGTCCAGCTGACCCCGCTCTACCACGGGGTCGACCTGATCAGGAGCCTGACCACGGGAATCGTGGGCCCCGGCATCCTCGTTCACGTCGGCTACCTCGCGATCATGGGCATCGTCGGGCTCGCGATCGCGTCGCGACGGCTGGACCGGCTTCTCCTGAAGTAGCGACCGACGTCGCCCGGCGGATGCGTCGAGCGGATCGTCCACGCCGGGCGGATCGTCCACGCCGGGCGTATCCTGCGACGCCATGAGCCCTCGCGCCAAGCAGCCCACTGTCGCCGTCCCTCCGACCGCCATCGGCATCGACGTCGGTGGAACCGGCGTGAAGGCCGCCGTCGTCGATCTGTTGACGGGGGAGCTGGCCTCTCCCCGCCTCCGGGTCAAGACGCCGCAGCCGGCGACCCCGGAGGCAGTCGTGGCGGCCGTCGGTGGGATCGTGGACCAGCTCGTCGCGGACGGGCATGTCGCGTCCGGCATGCGGGCCGGGGCGGGCTTGCCGGGCGTCGTGAAGGCGGGTCGCCTGATGACCGCGGCGAACATCGACCGGTCCTGGATCGAGGCGCCGGCCGAGGCGATGCTCACGGCTCGCCTGAACCGACCAGTGCGGCTCGTCAACGATGCCGACGCAGCCGGCCTCGCGGAGGCAACCTTCGGCGCAGCCAAGGGCGTGCTTGGAACGGTCCTCCTGCTCACGATCGGGACCGGGATCGGGAGCGCCCTCTTCATCGACGGCCACCTCCTCGATTCCACCGAGTTCGGGCACGTGACCTATCGCGGCAAGGACGCCGAGACGCTGGTCTCGGGCGCGGCCCGTGAGCGCCGCGGGATCGGCTGGAAGACGTGGGGCCGCGAGTTCAGCGAGTACATGGCGCTCCTGGAGCGCTGGTTCTGGCAGGACCTCATCATCCTTGGCGGCGGCGTCAGCAAGGAGTACGCGAAGTACGCGAAGTACCTGTCCGCCCGGGCGCCGATCGTGACGGCCCAGTACCTGAACACGTCCGGGATCGTCGGCGCGGCCCTGGCGGGGGCTGGGGTGGGGATCGCCGCGGCCGTCATCGCGCGCGAGGGCGCCCCGGCGCCGGCGGTAGGCGGCCCCGACGCGGGCTCGGGCGCGCGGGCACAGGCGGCCCAGGTCGCCGCGTCGCTCGTGATCGAGGATCAGCCACCGCGCTGAGGTCCGGCGGCGCCGGTCGGGCGGCGCCCGCTGAGCTGCGCGGGGCCGAGCTGCGCGGGGCCGAGCTGCGCGGGCTCCCCAGGGCCCGTGAGACGCCCAAAGTCGCACCTCCCGTAGACTGGCTGGCGCATGGCGACCGAACGCGACTACTACGCGATCCTGGGCGTGCCGCGCACCGCGACCGACGCGGAGATCAAGCGTGCCTTCCGCAAGCTCGCCCAGCAGTGGCACCCGGACGTCAACCGCGACTCCGGGGCCGACGAGCGCTTCAAGGAGATCAACGAGTCGTACCAGGTCCTGTCCGACCCGCAGCGCCGCCAGGCGTACGACATGTTCGGGGCGGCCGGGGTCAACGGGTCGGGCGCGTTCACCGGCGCGCAGCAGGGGTTCGGCGGTTTCTCCGACCTCTTCGACGCGTTCTTCGGCGGCACCGCCGCGGGCGGCGCTGCGCGGCGCGGCCGGGCGGCCGTCGGCTCCGACCTCCGCTAC
>CAZKXK010000336.1:0-2409 GCA_964556585.1 uncultured Anaerolineaceae bacterium | reverse complement strand
GTCCGGGGACGGCTGGACCCGGGGCCGAACCCGCAGCCCTGAGGCACGCCTCCGGCGGTGCGCCTCACTCTGCCGCTCTCGTCAGCCCGCCGCGGCGATGGGCGGCGTGGCGGTCGCGGTCGACGGCTCGGCGGGAGCGGCGGGCGCGGACCGCGGCGCCTCAGCGGGGCCGCCCGTTGCCTGGCGCTGGAACTGGGTCCGGTACAGCTCCGCGTACAGGCCGCCGGCGGCGAGCAGCTCGAGGTGCGTGCCCCGCTCCACGATGCGGCCGCCGGAGATCGTCAGGATCAGGTCCGCCTCGCGGACCGTGGAGAGGCGGTGCGCGATCACGACCGACGTCCGTCCGGCGAGGGCCGTCTTGAGGGCGAGCTGGACGGCCACCTCGGACTCCGAGTCGAGATGCGCCGTCGCCTCGTCCAGCACCACGATGTCGGGCGCCTTCAGGAGCAGCCGGGCGATGGCGATCCGCTGCTTCTCGCCGCCCGACAGCCGGTAGCCCCGATCGCCGACCATCGTATCCAGGCCGGCCGGAAGCGAGTCGACGAGCGGCATGATCTGCGCCGCCCGCAGCGCCTCGACGAGCTGGTCGGGGGTAGCGTCGGGCTTCGCGTACAGGAGGTTCGCGCGGATCGTGTCGTGGAAGAGATGCGCGTCCTGGGTCACCACGCCAATGACCCGGTGGATCGAGTCGAGGGTGGCATCCCGCAGGTCGATCCCATCGATCCGGATGGCACCCGCCCGCACGTCGTAGAGACGAGGGATCAGGTTGCTGATCGTGGTCTTGCCTGCGCCCGATGGCCCGACCAGCGCGATCAGCTGACCCGGCCGGGCGACGAACGAGACGTCGTAGAGCACCTCCTGCGAGGGGGCCTGGTCCAGCACGGCGACGGACTCGAGGGACGCCAGGGAGACTTCCTCGGCCCTGGGATAGCTGAAGTCGACGTGGTCGAACTCGATGGTCGCCGGGCCGGCCGGGATGGCCGCCGCGCCCGCCTTCTCGGCGACCATCGGCTGGAGGTCCAGCACCTCGAACACGCGGTCGAAGCTGACGAGCGCGGTCATGATGTCGACCTGGACGTTCGAGAGCGCGGTGAGTGGCCCGTAGAGCCGGTTCAGGTAGGCGGTGAGCGCGACGACCGTGCCGACCTGCAGGGCACCATTGGCGGCGAGGACGCCGCCCCACCCGTAGACGAGGGCGGTGGCGAGCGAGGCGGTGAGCAGGATCGCCACCATGAACACCCGCGTATACATGGCCTGCGTGATCCCGATGTCCCGGACGCGTCCCGCCTTCTCCTCGAAGCTCCGGATCTCGCGGATGGGCTCCCCGAACAGCTTCACGAGAAGCGCCCCCGCGACGTTGAAGCGCTCGGTCATCATCGAGACCATCTTCGCGTTGAGGTTGTAGCTCTCGCGGGTGATCGTCTGCATGCGGTGGCCCACCCATCGGGCGGGCAGCAGGATCACCGGCAACAGGGCCAGCGCGACCAAGGTGATCTGCCAGGACAGCAGCGACATCGCGACCAGGGTGATGACGACGCTCACGATGTTGCCGATCACCGATGAGAAGGTGTCCGTGAACGCCTGCTGCGCGTCCAGCACGTCGTTGTTGAGCCGGCTCACCAGCGCGCCAGTCTGGGTCCGCGAGAAGAAGGCGATCGGCATCCGCTGGAAGTGGGCGAAAACCTGGGTGCGCATGTCGAAGATCAGCCCTTCGCCGATCCGCGCGGAGATCCAGCGCTGCCAGAGCGACAGGGCCGCGTCGGCCAGCGCCAGGCCCACGAGCACGAAGGCCAGCTCGACGACCAGCCCCGACTCGTGCTGGAGGATGCCGTCGTCGATGATCGCCCGGTAGATGAGCGGATTCGCCGCGCTGAGCAGCGCGTCGACCACGATCAACGCCAGGAACACGGCGAGCATGCGCCGGTACGGCATGGCGAACCGGCCGATGCGCCGCAGGATGCCTTCCGAGAGCCGCTGGGAGCGCACGGACTCGTCCCGCCGGAACGAGCGCATCAGGCCCCAGCCGCCGCTCGAGCCCCCGCCCATGCCGCGCCGCATGCTCATGCGGCGCACTCCGCCGTGCCATTCGCATGCGCTTCACGGGACGGCACCCGGACGCCGGCCCGGCGGCCGCTCGTTTCGATGATCGCGCTCACCTGGCGCCTCGCTCCTCGATCCTTCGGTTCCCTAATATTCTAGCAGGCGTCCCACAGCCGACCTGAGAGGTCGCCTGCCGAGGCCTCATCCCCGGCCGGCGCGGAGTTGCTGCGGGTGTCTTCCGGCCACGATCTCCCGGCTGATGGCGAAGCGGAGGCTGCCGTAGGCGACGAGGTCGATCGCGAGCCCGCCGATCCCGGCCAGCTGCGAGCTGTAGAACAC
Organism: uncultured Anaerolineaceae bacterium; assembly: GCA_964556585.1. Taxonomy (GTDB): domain Bacteria; phylum Chloroflexota; class Limnocylindria; order Limnocylindrales; family CSP1-4; genus CTSoil-043. The sequence goes on along the minus strand of CAZKXK010000336.1, from coordinate 30 downwards.
GAACACCTGGGTGACGAGGATCCAGACGAG
>CAZKXK010000335.1:0-2417 GCA_964556585.1 uncultured Anaerolineaceae bacterium | reverse complement strand
CCCTGCTCGAACGAAGGTCCGGGGCGGGCACGTCCGGGCGGGGGATAGACAGACACCCCCGTACCGCGCCCACTGGAACGCACCGCGTCCTCGTGCCGCGGGACACGCCAGAGCTACCAACGCTTGCACACGCATCTCGACATCGCCCCACCCGCTTCGACCGCACCCGAACGCGCCCGGGCCTTCGTGCGCATCCACACGCGGGCGCTTGCGGGTGCCGAGCTCGCGCGGCTGGTCATCAGGGCAACCGCCGTCGCCGTAATGGTCGGGTCGATCCTGGCCTGCCTCGGGGGCGCGAACGCACTGCTCTTTGACAACGTCCAGGAGCTCGCCGCGGCGGCGGGCGGCGCCATCGGCCTCTGGCTGGCGAGCCGCCGCCACGATGGGCTGACGGGGCGACTGCTCGGGTCGCTGGCGATCTCGCTTGGAGCCACATGCTGCGGGATGCTGGTCTGGGACCTTTCCTCGGGTAGCGGAACCGCGCTCGCCGAAATCGGCGACGTCCTCCTTCTTGCCAGTGTCGGCTTCGGGCTGGCCGCGATCCTCCCAGCGATCTTCGGCGGTCTCGGGCGCGACGAGCTGGTCGGCGTCGCCACCGACACGCTCATCCTGTTTCTCGCCGGGATCGCGGTCGTGGCATCCACCTGGGAGGGTTCCACGGTCGCGCTCGATGCCCGCATGGCATCGGTGGGCGCAGTCCTGCTCGTCGCCGCGACGGGTGGCTGCGTGTTCGCGCTCATCGCCCGTCGGATCGCCCCTGCGCGCGCCGGCCCGTGGCCCCTTTTCGTTGGAGCCACGGTCATCAGTTTGTCCTGGTTGACCTGGATCGGCGACCCGGCTGCGCCAACGACGGTCGACCTGTCCGACTTCCTGTTCAGCGCCGGCATCCTGCTCGTCGCCTACGGCGGAGTGACCTGGGACGCCACGCCGTCCGACAGCCCCATGTTTGGGCGAATCTCTCAAGTCTTCGCCGCTGGCCTTCCCGTCGCGGCGATCCTCGGCAGCCTCTGCCTCGTCGCAGTCACCGATGGATCGGTCTTCTTCGACCTCGTGGGCCTCGCGACCGCGGCGGTCATCGTGACCGCAGCGGGTCGCCAGCTGCACCTGTACTTCCGGGCGGCCAAGGCGCGCGAGGCCGAGCGGCGGTCCGGGCAGCGCCTCGCCGACGAGATCCTCGAGCGCAGCGCAACGCTGCTCTCCCTGCAGCGCCTCCTTCCCGGCCCCACGATCGAGGAGACCGCTCGCCAGGTGTGTGCAGAGGCGTTCCGGCTCGAGGGGATCGACCTTGCCGTCATCCGAGCGTATGTGCCAGACGGCGGCGTCGTCCCCCTCGCGGTCGAGGGTCTGGGACCGCGGGCCTCAGGTCTCGTGGGCCAGCCGCTCGGCGCCACCCGTGCCGCAGTCATCCGGTCGCGCGGTCGGGGCGGACCGTGGGAATGGGTGCTGGGGGGAGAAGAGGAGATCCCCTACCACGCGACGCTGCGGGAGCTGGGGGTCCGCTCGACCGTGAACGCCCCGCTGCGCTGGAACGACGCGATCATCGGGGACATCGGCCTAGGCACCTGCTCTCCCGAACGTGCCGTCTCGCTCGGCGAACGGCTTCCCACCGTCGAGGAGTTCGCCGTCGTGGTGGCATCCCTCCTTGGTCCCGCCCTCGCCGAACGCGACCGCGCGGCGACGCTCCGCCGCACGATCGCTGGGGTCCTCGCCGTCCGAGCGTTCCATCCGGTCTTCCAGCCGATCGTCGAGCTTGCGTCGGGCGAGACCGTGGGCTACGAGGCGCTGACGCGCTTCGACTCACGCCAGCGTGCGGACCTGGGCTTCGCCGACGCCTGGTCGGTGGGCCTCGGCGCGGACCTCGAGCTCGCGACCCTTGAGGACGCCGTGGCCGCAGCGAGGCGGCTGCCGGCGGGCCTGTGGCTCAATCTCAACGTCTCGCCGCGCCTGCTCGCTGATCCGGAGCGCCTCCGGGAGATCCTCTGCACGGCCGATCGACCCCTCGTGCTCGAGATCACCGAGCACGAGGTCATCGAGGACTACGCGGCGCTGCGCACGGCCGTCGGCGCGGTGGGCCACGACATCCGACTCGCAGTCGATGACGCGGGCGCAGGGGTGGCCAACTTCGGCCACATCATCGAGCTCCGGCCCGACTTCGTGAAGCTCGACATCAGCTTGGTGCGCGGGGTGAACGCCGACCTCGGGCGTCAGGCGATGGTGGCGGGCATGCGCCACTTCGCGCGCACCGCCGGCTGCCGTCTGATCGCCGAAGGCGTCGAGACCGAAGAGGAGGCCCGCACCCTCACAGGCTTCGGGGTCGAGCTCGGGCAGGGCTATCTCCTCGGGCGCCCGGAGCCCGTCGAGGTCTGGGCCGGGGTCTGAGCGGCCGCCTGACGCAGCGGCATCTTCGGATCGGCTGG
>CAZKXK010000334.1:0-2424 GCA_964556585.1 uncultured Anaerolineaceae bacterium | reverse complement strand
AGCTTGGCCGGCACGTCCGGTGCCGCGGCGTCGGCCGAGGCCTCGCCCGTCGCATCCATGCTGGCGCCGACGAGGTCCTCCTCGGCGACGACGAGCTCCGGGACGTCCGGGTCGGAGCCCAGGTCGAGCTCGTCGTCCTCGGCTTCTTCGTCGATCACGGCGACCGCTCCGGCCGCCTTGCTGGCGGCGTTGACGGCCTTGACCTCTGCGGCGGCGGCGCGGCGGCGGCGCGGGGTGGCGGCCAGCACGGCCTCCACCAGCTGGCGGTCCATTGGGTCCTGGCTCACGATCGTCCTCCTGCGGCGCGGGCTGCGGCCGGGCGGCCGAGCAGGCTGGCCTGCTCCATCCGTCGCTGCAGCGATTTCCGGGTCTCGTTGTGGTGTTGTTCCTGGGTCATGAGACGTTCGATCGCCTCGCGGTCGTTCGTCCGCTCGGCCTCGCCCAGCTCCATCCGGGTCCAGCGAGTCCGCTCCTCCAGCCGGTCGAGCTCCAGGCGGAGGAGACACTGCTCGATCCCCTGGGACGCGACCCGGGGATCCGTGGTGCCGGCGTCCGTGCCGGCGTCTCGCCGCTCGAGCAGCGCGACGAGCAGCGCCTGCGTCTCCGGGTCCGCCGCGAGGCGGACGAAGACGCGTTCGGTGGTGTACGGCGGGTCCGCCCGGGCGGCCAGCATCGCCGCCCACAGCTCGCGGGCGGGCTGGCTGGGCAGGTCGGCCGGTGCCAGTCGCTCGGCCGTCGCCTCCTGGGTCTCGGGAACCGAGAGGAGGAAGCGCAGGATGTCCCGCTCCACCGGGTCGATCGCGCGGAGCACCGCCTTCGGGTCGAACGCATCGGGCGAGCCGAGCACGGAGGCGGCCGTGATCCGACTCTCGCCGGCCCCCGCACCGGTAGACCCGCCGCGCATCGCCTCCGGCGCGCGGTGCAGCGACTCCAGGAGCACCCGCTCCTCCACGCCGGACACCTGGCGGAGGCGCTGGAGGTATCCGTCCCGCAGGACCGGGTTGCGGACGGTCCGGAGCGTCGGGAGGATCAGGTCAATGAAGCGGGCTCGCCCGCCGGTGGTGCGCATGTCCGCCGTCCGCGCGTGGAAGTCGATCAGGTAGTCGACGATCGGAGCCGCCGTCCGGATCGCCTCGCGCCAGGCGTCCGGGGCGTCCCGGATCAGCTCGTCGGGGTCCTTGCCGTCCGGCAGGCGCGCGACACGGACCTCGTCCAGCTCCACGCCGGCGTCAGTGGCGGCGAGCTGGCGCGTGAGCGCCTCCAGCGCGGTGACGCCCAGCGTGCCCGCGCGCTCGCCAGCCGGGTCCACGTCGTAGGCCAGCACGATCTTCTTGGCCGCGTAGCGCGTCAGGAGCGCCACCTGGCCCGGCGTCAGCGCGGTGCCGAGGCTGGCGACCACGTTCTCGAAGCCGGCCTGGTGGGCCATCAGCGCGTCCGTGTAGCCCTCCACGATCACCGCGATCCCGGACTTGCGGATGGCGGCCTTCGCGCGGTCCAGCGGGTAGAGCGTTCGGCTCTTGTCGAACAGCGGCGTGGCGGGCGAGTTGAGGTACTTGGGGCCGTCGGAGTCCGGGGCGGGCGCCAGAGCGGGATCCGGTGTCGCGATCGTCGGCGGCGGTGGCGCGGGCAGGATCCGGCCGCCGAGGCCCGTGGCGTTGCCGGTGGCGTCCCGGATCGGGAAGAGCACCCGGCCCCGGAAGCGGTCGTAGACACCCCGGCCGCTCTTGCGGGGCGTGGCGAGGCCCGCCTCGATCAGCTCGGGCGCGCCGATCTGGCGCTTGCGCTCCAGGGTCCGGACCAGGGCGTCCCAGTCGGGCGGGGCGAAGCCGAGCTGGGCGCGCTCGATCGACTCGTCGATGAAACCCCGGCCGCGGAGGTAGGCAAGCGCCGGCGCGCCCGTCTCGCTGTTGAGGAGGACCGCGTGGTAGAAGGCGAACGCCGTGTCCAGCACGTCGTGGAGGCGCTTGCGATGGGCATCCTCGCGCGACGTCCGCTCGTCGATCTCCACCCCGGCGCGCTGGGCCAGCCGCCGGAGCGCCTCCGGGAACGCGATCCCATCCCGGCGCATCACGAACGAGAAGATGTCACCGCCCTCGCCACAACCGAAGCAATGCCAGGTCTCGCGCCCGGGCGTCACGATGAAGCTCGGCGTCTTCTCCCCGTGGAACGGGCAGAGACCCTTGAGCGTGGTGCCGGCCTTCTTGAGCTGCACGGTCTCGCCGACGACGTCGACGACGGTCAGCTTGCTCTTGACTTCCGCGGCGACCCCGACGGCCAATCTGCCTCCTCGAACGCGGACAACCGTGCCGATCTCGGACCCTTGTCAGCGAGGTCCGGACGCCGGACACCGAAACGGCGTGTCAAGCCTTGACACGCCTGTCTTCCGTCCAGATGATGCGCCCACTTCGCGGGCTTGTCAAGGGG
>CAZKXK010000333.1:0-2435 GCA_964556585.1 uncultured Anaerolineaceae bacterium | reverse complement strand
CGGACGGCTCGATGGACTTCGGAGCGGCCATGCGCCCCGGGATGGAGCTCGAGCTGGCCGAGGCATCCGTGAACGGCCTGGTCGCCGAGGCGGGCAACGCTGTCTACAAGGCAACGCTCGGGGTCGAGCACCCGAAGGCTATCCTGCTCGCCCACTGCGGTGGACGCGCCATCGCCCTCGGCGACCGGATCCGGGAGATCCCCGCCGAGATCGCGCACACTGCCGGCCACCTGCCGACGGTCGGCTACCTCGCGTTCGGTGAGCAGGGCTGCTCGGAGCCCGGAAGTCCCACCCACGCCGACCTGAGCCTGTCGGCGCTCGTCCTCGGTTAGGTTCGCCTGCGTGTGACGTCAGTGGCGGGCGCGCAGTCGGTCGGCGGCTGATCGGCGGCTTCGCGCCCTGCCACGCCAGTATTGGCCGCGCGGAGTGCGGCCGGCCCATTCGGAGGATCACGATGGCTGTCGCAACGCGCCGTTACCAGAACTACGTGAACGGGCGGTTCGTGGACCCGCACGGGGGGAAGACGCTGACGGTCGAGAATCCGGCCACCGGACAGGTCGTGTCCGAGGTCCCGGATTCCTCGGCCGAGGATGCCCGCGAGGCGATCGAGCTCGCGGACAAGGCCCAGCGCCCCTGGGAGAAGCTCGCGCCGATCGAGCGCGCGAACTACCTGCACAAGATCGCCGCCGGAATCCGAAAGGATGCCGAGCACCTCGCCCGGACCCTATCCGAGGAGCAGGGCAAGCCCCTCGACCAGTCCCGTGGAGAGGTCGGTGGCACCGCCAACTACTTCGACTACACGGCGGAGTGGGCCCGCCGCATCGAGGGCGAGGTCATCGCCAGCGACGAGCCGAACGACATGCAGCTGCTGCTGCGGCAGCCTATCGGCGTCATTGGCGGGATCGTGCCCTGGAACTTCCCGCTCTACGTGCTCGCGCGCAAGGTCGCGCCGGCCCTCCTGACCGGCAATGCGATCGTCGTGAAGCCGAGCGAGATCACGCCGAACAGCACCCTCGAGCTCGGCCGCATCTTCGACGAGGCGGGCGTTCCCGCCGGCGTCGTCAACATCGTCTGCGGCTACGGACCGGTCGTCGGCGAGGAGCTGGCCTCCAACCCGCTCGTCGGCATGGTGACCGTCACGGGCAGCATCAGGACGGGCTCCCGGGTCATGGAGCTCGCCGCCCAGAACATCACGAAGGTGAGCCTCGAGCTGGGCGGCAGCCACCCGGTCATCGTGATGCCCGACGCCGACATCGACCTGGCTATCAGGTCTATCAAGGCAGGACGCCTCCTCAACACGGGCCAGGTGTGCGGCGCACCCGACCGGACCTACGTGGACAAGCACGTCGCCGACGAGTTCACCGACAAGTTGGCCGCCGCGATGGGTCAGGCGACGTACGGGAATGCCCTCCTCGACGAGGGCCGGGACCTGGGTCCCCTCGTGAGCGCACGGCAACGCGACGCGGTGAGCGGGCGCGTCGAGCGGGCCGTCGCTGACGGGGGCCAGATTGTCACTGGCGGCAAGCGTGCCGAGGACAAGCCCGAGGGCAACTTCTACCCTGCCACCGTAATCGCCAACTGTCGGCAGGACATGGCAATCGTCCGAGAGGAGATCTTCGGGCCCGTGATGCCCGTCGTCACGTTCCACGATCTGGATGAAGCGATCGCCTGGGCGAACGACTCGATCTACGGTCTCGCTTCGTCGATCTTCACCAAGAACGTCGACGTGATCATGCGCGCGTGCAAGGAGCTCCGGTTCGGGGAGACGTACGTCAACCGCGAGAACATGATGGAGAACATGCAGGGGTTCCACGCCGGCTGGCGCAAGTCAGGGATCGGCGGCGCGGACGGCAAGTATGGCGTGCTCGAGTACACCCGAACCCACGTCGTCTATCTGCAATACGACATGACGGCCGGCCGGGCGTAAGCTCCTGGTTCTCGGCAGGCGAGCCGCCTGGGATCACCCCCTGGCGCCGACGGCCCCACCGTCGGCCGCGAGCGCATCCTGCTGACGGGGCCGCCCGAGCAGGGCTCACGGGCCCCGTGCCGGGAGGCCCATCAGGCTTTCGTGTCGGTCTCCTCACGGACAACGCCGACTGAGCGCTGTCCATGGTTGTCTGGTGCGCCCGAGGGCTTCGGACGCGCGCCCCGGCGCGTTGAGCGCAACCAAGTCGCTCGCCTGCGTGCGTGGCATCGACCCCCGAGCGGCGCTGATCGTGGAGCGACAGCAGAGTCTCGGGAGCACCCTGCGGGTAGCAACGGAGGCGCAATTAGGGCGAACTACTCGGACCGCCCGTTGATGGCTGGCGGCAGATCCTGAAGCCGGATAATGCTGACACGTCGTCAGCATTATCCGGCCCGGTGCACTGGTCAGACTTCTCTCGAGCTCGCCGACGGCGACTGGTACCCTTCCTGCCGAACGGGTTCGCGTGCGT
>CAZKXK010000332.1:0-2443 GCA_964556585.1 uncultured Anaerolineaceae bacterium | reverse complement strand
AGCAGGCTGCCCCTGTCGCGGCCCGTCCCGGTCGTGGCCTTTCACGGGACCGCGGACCGCATCAACCCGTACCGGGGCCACGCCCGCGGCGAGTGGATCGAGAGCGTGCCCGAGGCTGCGGATGCCTGGGCGCGGGCGAACGGGACACAGGCACGGGCGCTGACCGATGTCGTGGCGAACGGCGTCCGGAGAACCCGCTATGGCGATGCGGGAGGGCCCGGAGAGGTGGCGCTCTACACGATCGATGGCGGCGGGCACACCTGGCCCGGTGGCTATCTCGGGTTCATCGGCCGCCTGCTCCTGGGCCGCACCAGCCGCGAGATCGACGCCACCGAGCTGATCTGGGCATTCGCGATGGAGCACGGCGAAGCCTGACGGTGACGTCGGGTCGCGCACCGCGAGACGACCTGCTCGCCCATCGACAGTGACACGCGTTCGTCGATGACAGCGGCGCCCATCGTCGCCAGGCGCGCAGGCGCGTCAGCACCTGTCATGAGCACCTGCGCGCAGGCGCGGAGCACGCCCGACCTGACGTGGTGCACCCGCCTCAGAACTGGCAACCCTCGACGAACAGGTCGAAGAAGTCCGGCTCGGCCTCGAGCTCGGCGTGCTCGATCGAAGAGACGCTCGCCTCGAGGTCGCGCCTGCGACGTGCGGAGAGCAATAGTGCCCTCGCGCCGCGCAGCGAGGCGTTGCCGACCCGCACCACGCGCTCCGGCGGAACAGGCGCCAGCAGGCCGATCGCCTGCGCGCTTGCAACATCGAGGGCGTTGGCGAAGGCGCCGGCGAGGAAGAGCCGGTCGACGTCGGCTGGCGCCAGGCCGAGGCGGCGCAGAAGAACCGTCTGCCCAACCGCGTTCGCGGCCTTGGCCTGGGCCAGGTTGCTCACGTCGGACCGGTCGAGGTCGATGCCCCGGCCGGGCACCACGTCGATCGAGCGCGCCCCGTTCGCGAAGCGGGTGTTGGGCAGGATGAGGCCTGCCCGGACCGACTCGGCGAGCAGGTCGACAAGCCCGGATCCGCAGATCCCCTCCGGCGGCAGGTCGCCGATCGTGCGCCAGGCGAAGCGGCCGTCCTGGAAGCGGATCGACTCGATCGCCCCGTCGGCCCCGGCCATGCCGTGGCGCACTCCCCCGCCCTCGAAGGCCGGCCCCGCCGGGCTCGAGGCGGCGATCGTGCGCTTCCCGTCGGTGATGACCATCTCGGAGTTGGTGCCGATGTCGACCAGCAGCGATACCCCGGGCCGCCCGGCGAAGCTGGTGGCCACGATGTCCGCGGCGAGGTCGGCGCCGACGTGGCAGGCGATGAGCGGGGCTCCGTACACGCGGCCCTGGGGGTGCACCAGGACTCCCAGCTCGTGGGCCAGGCGCAGCAGGCTGGTCGAGGCGGCCCGCCCCTCCCGCACGGCCTGCTCCGTGAGCGAGCGGAAGGGCGAACGCCCAAGCGGCGACACGTCCAGCCCAAAGAAGAGGTCGCGCATGGTGGGGTTGCCGACCACGACGACCTCGAGCACCTCGTGCCGGTCCACGCCGCACCGGCGGTACGCGGCCTCGAGCTCGCGGTTGAGCGCCCGGCGCAGCGCCCGGCGCAGCTCCCCGGGTTGCGATGCCTCGTATGCGATCCGGCTCATCACGTCGCTGCCGCCGAAGCGCTGCGGGTTCTCGAAGGCCGCGGCCTCCAGGGTCCGCCCCGACTCGAGGTCGACCAGCTCGAAGACGACCGTGGTGGTCCCGACATCGATCGCGAGACCGAGCAGCCGGCCGGCGGCGGGCCCGACCGGCTCGCCCCGATACAGCGCAGTGGCGCCTTCGCGGGTGACCACGGGGTCGAGCTCGAGCGGCGCCCTCGCCTCGGCTTCCAGGTCCCCTCCAGCCTCGTCCCCCGGTTCCGTGGAGCCCAGGATCCGCAGCCGTCGGCGCAGGACCGAGAAGCGAACGTCTCGGTCGTCGCGCTCGACAACTGCCTGGCAGGCGAGTCGGAACCCGTGTGGCAGGAAGGCCTCGGCCGCGGTCGGCTGAGCCAGCGACTCCGCTCCCTCGTGCACCTGCACGACGCACTCGCGGCAGCGTCCGGAGCGCCGGCACGAGGAGGGAACCCGCACGGCCAGCTCGTCGGCAGCTTCGAACAGCGTCCGGCCGGCCCGGATCGGACGGCGCTCGTTCTCGTGGATCAGCTCACCCACGGTCGGTTCTCGGGGCTGGCGGCGACGGCGAGGCGGAGGCGCCCGGAGTGTCGGTGACCCGCATGGCTAGAAGAGCCCGACCACGTTCCCATCGGCGTCGATGTCGATCTTCTCGCCGGCCGGGTGGCTGGGCAGCCCGGGCATCGTCCGGTGGGACGGCGACAGGTGGGTCTTGGCCACGCAGACCGGGAGGCTCGCGTAGCCGAGCGCCTCGTACACTGGCGCGATCGCGAGAATCAACGACCCTTGGCGGGGAGATCG
>CAZKXK010000331.1:0-2449 GCA_964556585.1 uncultured Anaerolineaceae bacterium | reverse complement strand
GTCTTCAAGACGGTCGCCTACCACCGGGCGGCGGACGCCATCGCCCACAGCCCGGTCGAGATCGCCCGTGCATACCGCGCGGGGACCCCGCCCCGCATCCCCGGGGTGGGGAAGGCGATCTCCGACAAGATCGCCGAGCTGGCGTCCACCGGCCAGCTTGCCTTCCTGGACCGGCTTCACGCGGAGGTCCCGGCGACGCTGACCGAGGTGCTCGCCATTCCCGGCCTGGGCCCGAAGACCGTGAAGCTCCTGTGGGAGCGCCTCGGAATCACGTCGCTCGACGACCTCCGCGCTGCCCTGGAGTCCGGCGCCCTCCGCGACGCGGGCGGGATCGGCGAGAAGGGCGAGGGGGCGATCCGCGCGGGGCTCGACGGGCTGGAGCGCCGAGGAACGCGGATGACGCTGGGCGACGCTGAGCGCATCATCACCGGCATCGTGGAGCTGCTCCAGGACGCGCCCGGGCTGGTGGCCCTCACCCCGGCGGGCTCGTTCCGGCGCCGGCGCGAGACCGTCGGCGACCTGGATCTCCTCGCCGAGACCAGTGACCCGACGACGCTGATCGAGCGGTTCACCACCCTCGCGCCCGTCGAGCACGTGATCGGGGCGGGAACGCAGAAGGCATCGGTGCGGCTGATGCGCGGACCGCAGGTTGACCTCATGACGTTCCCGCCGGGCGAGGCGGGCACGTACCTCGTCCACTTCACGGGGAGCAAGGAGCACAACGTCCGCCTCCGCGGGATCGCCCGCGACCGCGGCTGGAGCCTGTCCGAGAAGGGCTTCCTCCGCCTGGGAGACGACGGGGAGCCGGCGCGGGGCGCCGCGGCCGAGCTGCGGACGTTCCCGACCGAGGCCGACGTCTATGCGTTCCTCGGCCTGGCCGAGGTGCCGCCCGAGCTGCGCGAGGACCGGGGCGAGATCGAGGCTGCCCGCGAGGGACGCCTGCCGCGCCTGGTCGAGGAGGGCGACCTTCGCGGCGACTGCCACGCCCACTCGGAGTGGTCGGACGGGATCCACACGATCGAGCGGATGGCGGAGGCGGCCCGCGCCCGCGGCTACGCCTACCTCGTCCTGACCGACCACTCGCACGGGCTGCCGATCGCCCACGGGCTGGACCCGCAGCGGGTGCGCGCGCAGCGCGCGATCGTCCGCGACCTGAACCGGCGTTTCGCGGCCGAGGAGGACGCGGGAACCGCCCCGGCCGTCACGCCCCCCGAGGGCTTCCGCCTCCTGCACGGCTGCGAGCTGGAGGTCCGGGCCGACGGCGCGCTCGACTTCGGTGCCGAGCTCCTGGCGTCCTTCGACCTGGTCGTGGCCGCGCTCCACCAGGGCCGTCGCCAGACGCGCGCCCAGCTGACCGAGCGCGTGCTGGGGGCAATCCGGAGCCCCCACGTCGACGTGATCGCGCATCCGGCCGGGCGGATGCTGGGCGAGCACGCCCGCGACGACCTGGACCTCGCCTGGGACGAGCTGTTCGCGGCCGCCGCCGAGACCGGGACCCTGCTGGAGATCGACGGCTCGGACCACCGCCTGGACCTGGCGCCCGAACGCGCCCGGCGAGCCGTCGCGGCAGGCTGCAGGCTGACGATCGACTCGGACGCCCACCGGACCGAGGAGCTGGCGGGCATCCGCTGGGGCGTGGCGCAGGCGCGGCGGGCGTGGGTCGAGCCGGCCGTCGTGGCCAACACGTGGTCGCGGGAGGCGCTTCTCGCCTGGGTTGCCGGTAAGCCGGGGCGCGTCCCATGAGCGGGAAGGGGACGCTGCCGGGCCGTCTCGCGCCGTTGCGGGCCGTGCTGGGGCGCTTCCGGCTGCCCCGCCGGCGTCCGCCGCTGGCGGCGGGCCGGCCGGGCGTGCCCGTCGCCCCACCATCGCGGGAAGGGCGAACCCGCGACAGGAACGCCGGAGGCCGCCCGTCGGGCCCCGGCGTCGTGGGCCGGTCGCTGCCCCGGGATGGGGCCGCAGCCGGCTCCGTGGCCGGCTCCGCGGGCCCCGAGGGAGTGGGTGCGGGCGCCGCATTCGCCGCGTCGGGCGCGTGGAAGGAGCTCGTCACGCTGACGGTCGTGCTCGTCGGGCTGAGCCGCTTCGCCGAGGGCCCGGCGCTGTGGGCCACGGCCGTGCTGGCGCTCGTGGCGCACGTGTTCGCGACTCTCGAAGTGCTGGGCGCCGATCCCGTGACGGACGACGCGGGGGTCCCGGTTGAGGCGCTGCTGGTGCCCGGCGTCGCGGCCGTCGCGGCGATCGGGGCGCTCCGGCTGGTGCCGGTCGGGCTCCTCCTGGTTCCCGCGCTGTTCGCGGCCGGATGCCTGGTGCTCGCCGCGGTCGTGCTCGAGCGACGGGTGCTGGGCCGTGTGAACGGCGCGACGGCCGACGATCGGGCGGCGCTCCTGAGCCTGGTCCTGCTCGTCGCGTTCGTCGCATTCGCGGGGATCGCGGCCGCGATCCCGGGGGCGCT
>CAZKXK010000330.1:0-2479 GCA_964556585.1 uncultured Anaerolineaceae bacterium | reverse complement strand
CTGACCCCCGCGATGCGAACGCGGTGCTCTTCCAGCTGAGCTACATCCCCACGCGCGGCCGATCGCACGCACGCAGGGGCGATCGCCGGGCGAGAGTGTAGCACGGCCCCCGGAGTCGGCGGCCGGCCGGCTGGGCCGGCGTGGCAGGTCAGCGAGGGCGGCGCGCGCGCTGCATGCCCCTTCACAACATCGAACAGATGTTCTATCCTTGGCCGTCCGATGGACCGCAATCCCGACCGCGCCGCCGCCCTCGCTTCCCTCCGGGAGCGCTGGGGCGCGGCAGCTCCGCGGCCCGCGACGGAGGTGTTCGGCGCGCTCGCGATAGCCCCCCGCCGGGCGGAGAGCCCGGTCCCCGTCACGCCGCGCTCTCGGCCAATGACAACCGCGACCGACCGGGCGATCCCGACCGGCTTTCCCGAGCTCGACGCGCTCCTCGCTGCCGGCGGTCTTCCACGGGCCGGCACCGTCGCGCTGGCGGGAGCGGGCTCGAGCGGCGCGACCACGCTCGCGCTCCGTGTCCTCGCCGAGGCACAGGCCGGGGGCGCGCTCGCCGCCTGGGTCGACCTCCCGCGCGCGCTCGACCCCGTGGAGGCGGTGGCCCGCGGCGTCAGCCTGGAATGGCTCGCCGTGCTCGTCCCGGACGGTCCGGCCCAGGCGCTCGCGATGGCCGGCACGCTGCTCCAGGCGCGCGCGGTGGACATCCTGGTGCTGGACCTCGGGACGGCCCGCGCGGGGCGGCCGGTACCCGCCGCGCCGCCGCTTGCCACATCCGCATGGCCGGTCGCGTCGACGCCCGTCGCGCCCGTGCCTCGCGCGGCCCCGGTCCGGCTCGGCCCGCGTTCGCCCGGCCTCGCCGACCAGCTGGCCCGGCTGGTCGCGTTTGCCCGGCGGGCCGGCGCGCTCCTGCTCGTCCTCGAGCCGGCGGGGATCCCGGCGCCGCTGCGGGCCGCGCTCGACGAGGGCGCCGGCCTGCGCCTGGAGCTTCGCCGGCGTGGCTGGATCCGGCTGGGTCGCGAGGTCGTGGGGCAGCGGACGGAGGTCCGCGTCGCGAAGGACCACCACGGGGCGCCGGACCGGCGGACCATGCTCCGGATCCTCTACGCGGAGGGCGGGCCGCGGGACCGCTGCCTGGCCCGCGACGAGCTCCTGGCGGAGGAGCCCGCCGCGGGGGCGCCGCCGGGCATCGTCCGGCCGGCCGGCGTCATCTTCCTGGAGCCCGCTTCCGTCCCACCTCCACCCCATCACGAGACCCACCCATCGACCGATGCGCCTCCTCCACCTCTCCTGGCCACATCTCGCGCTCCGGCTCGCCCGGCAGCGGCCGCCCGGGAACCTGCCCGACGGACCGCTGATCCTCGGTGGGCAGCCGTGGGATGACGGCGTCGTCCTCGACGCGAACCGGGCTGCCCGGGATCTCGGCGTCCGGCGGGGGATCCCCCTCGGGCAGGCGCACCGGCTCGCCCCGGAAGCCACGTTCGTCCCGCCCGACCCCGCGGCGGACGCGACGGCCATCGAAGCGGCGCTCGATGCGCTTGCCGTGTTCAGCCCGGGGATCACCGGCCCGGCCGACGCCGCCGATCCGGCGTTCGGGACGCTCGAGGTTCAGCTCGACGGCCTGGAGTCGCTCTGGGGGCCGGAGCCGGTCTTCGTCGCGAAGGTGCGCACCGCGCTCGCGCCGCTCCTCCCGGGAACGCCGTGGGCGGGGATCGCCGGGACCCGGTTCGCGGCCGCGCTCGCCGCCGCCACCGGTCCGGGCCCGTCCGCCGTCCCGTGCGTCCGCGTGCCTCCCGGCGGGGACGCCACGTTCCTCGCCCGGTTCCCGGCCGCGGCCCTCTCGCGCGACCCGGACGTCCGGGCCCGGCTGGCCCGGTTCGGCCTCGCGACGATCGGGGAGGTCGGTGCGCTGCCGCGCTCGGCGCTCGTGGCGCGTTTCGGGACCGACGCCGGCGCGCGGCTCCACGACCGGGCGAACGGCCGCGAGACGGATCCGTTCCGCCCGCGCCGCGGTCCCGAGCGGCTGGCCCTGGGGCTCTCCACCGACGAGCCGATCGTCGGCCTGGAGGCGGTCCGCTTCGTCCTGCGACGGGTTGCGGGGGCGCTCGCGGCGCAGCTGGACGCGCGGGGATCCGCGGCGGGACGCGCCCGGCTGACGCTCACCCTCGACCCGACGTTCCGGCCGGGCCGCCTCCCGCTCCCCGGCGAGGACCTCCCGCGACGGGTCGTGGAGCAGCGGCTCCCTGAGCCATCCGCGGACCCGGAGGCGCTGGAGCGGCTTCTCCTGGCACGGCTCGAGAAGGACCCGCCGGTCGCGCCGGTCGCGCGCCTGGACCTGGAGCTGCTCGACGTCACGCCCGCCGCCGGCCACCAGCTCGCGCTCTTCGTCCCCCAGGCGAACGGGGCCGCCCGGCTCGGCTGGCTGCTCGCCCGGCTGGCCGTCCGATAGGGGGTGGGGGGGGGGGGCCGGATCGTCCTTGCCGAC
>CAZKXK010000329.1:0-2481 GCA_964556585.1 uncultured Anaerolineaceae bacterium | reverse complement strand
AGCTGATGTAGGGAAGCGTGATGCCGGTCAGCGGGATCAGCTTCAGGTTGCCGGCCGCGATGATCACGGCCTGTACGCCGATCACGAGCGCGAGGCCAGCGGCGAGCAGCGCCCGGACGTCGTCGGCCGCGCCGGCCGCGATGCGGAGGCCGCGCGCCACGATCACGAGGTAGCAACCGAGGATCGCGACGACGCCGGTCATGCCAAGCTCCTCGCCCAGGGCGGCGAGCGGGAAGTCCGTGTGGACGGCCGGGATGGGCAGCTGGCCCGCGACCGCCGGGAGGCCGGCTCCCAGGCCGGTCCCCAGCAGCCCGCCCCTCGCGAACGCGTGAAGTGCCTGGATGGTCTGGTAGCCGGTCCCGAGCGGGTCTGCCCACGGGTCCAGCCAGGTCGCGACGCGCTCGCGCACGGTCGAGAAGACGAGCGCAAGGACCGCGAAGCCCAGCAGGAAGAGCGCGATCCCGAGCAGGACGTCCACCTTGCTCCCGGATGCGAGGTAGAACAGGCAGAGGAAGACCGAGAAGAAGAGCAGCGCGGCGCCCAGGTCCCGCTGGATGACGACGATGCCCAGCGCCAGCGCCAGCATGAGAACGGCCGGGAGCAGGTACGGGGCAGGAGGCAGCGTGAGCCGGCCGGCCACGTGGACCCGCGCGTCGGCCAGCAGGACCCGGTTCTCCGCCAGGTACCCGGCGAAGAAGATCACCAGGATGACCTTGAGCAGCTCCGAGGGCTGCCAGCTCACCGGCCCCAGATCGAGCGTCAGGATGGAGCCATTCACATCCCGCCCGAAGACGAACGTGAGCAGCAGCAGGCCGACCCCCAGGGCTGCCCAACTGTACTTGTAGAGTCGCAGCCAGCGGTCCGAGCGAACCGCGATGGCGACGCCTCCCGCGATCGCGAGCGCCAGGACCAGCCAGATGAGCTGGAGCGAGGCGAGACCGAGCGTCGCCGAGCCCACCCGCTGGACCACCAGGTCCTGGGGCAGGCGCTCCGCGAGGAGGAGGCCGAGTCCCCCCAGTAGGCCGACCGTGGGCAGGAGCACCTCGTCGACCCGGCGCCCGGCCAGGACGAGCGCAACGTGGACCGCGGCCAGGGCGCCGAGGTAGGTCGCAAGGCCCCCGGGATGGGCCAGGGCCAGGCTCCCGGTCCGGGTGGTCCCGAGCGAGAGGCCGCCGAGGAGGAGCGCCACGGCAACCACCGCCAGGAGGCCCAGCTCGCGCCACCGTGGAACCGGCCGTGGAAAGCCGGGGAGCGCGGACCCCGTCACGCGATGCCCCGCTCCAGGCGCAACCGCGTCGCCCCGATCTGCAACTCGTCTCCGAAGCCCATCGGCGTCGCGCCCGTGACCCGGTCCCCGTTCACCAGCGTGCCATTCGTGCTGCCAAGGTCCTCCACGTACCAGCCCCGGCCACGGAAGGTGAGAATCGCGTGGCGGGCCGACGCGAACGCGTCGTCGAGGACCACCCCGCTGCCCAGGTCACGGCCCAGCGTCGTGACGGCGTCGAGGAGGAAGACGCTGCCCACCGTCGGGAGGTTGGCGCTGCCGATCACCACCAGGCGGCCGAGCGCGCCCGCCGGATCCCGGGACGCCGCCCGGATGTCACGGAGGAGCGTCCGCGCGACGAGTGCCAGGAACAGGTAGAGGGCGGCCAGGAAAGCCAGCCGGATCACCCACACGGTCAACGTCAGCGGGTCCATGGCCGCTCCGGCGGGAGGACCTCGACGACGGTCCCACCCATCTCGATCCGATCGCCGGCGCCGAGCACGGCCTCATGCACTGCCCGCCCATTCACCTGGGTCCCGTTCCGGCTGGCCAGGTCGGTCAGGACCAGCCGGCCGGCGCGCGGCACGAGCCGAGCGTGGTGCCGCGAGACGAGCGGGTCCGGCACGACGAGATCGTTGTCGTCACCCCGCCCGATCGCGAACGGGTGCCCCTCCACGCTCAGGTGGCGTTCGATGCCGTCGGGGCCCACGACGCGCAGGCGTGCCCTGGGTGCCGCGGATGACGCCGACGGGTGAATCCGCGTGGGCTCGATCGCCGGCGCCGGATCCTGGAACGGCGCGGCGCGCTCGGCGAAGGCCACCCGGACAACCGCCACGCCCCGAGGAAGGCCGCCCGTCGCCACGATCTTCACCGATGGGGGCTCGGGGATCACGTAGCCGCGGCGACGGGCGTGAGCGAGCGCCGCTGCCGCGAGATCGCGCTCCAGGTCCGGGTGCTGCGCCAGCTCCGCGGCCGCGCGCTCGTCCACCGCGACCTCGAAGCGCGTGGGCGCGACCGTTCCCGCGGCGCCTGCCCGCCGCTCCTCGTCGATCGCGCGCTCGACGCGGCGCGCGAGCGTGGCGGGCGCGACGGCGGCATGAAAGAGCCGGGCGCCCGGTCGCTCGAAGAGCCGCTCCAGGAAGTGCTCGAAGGCCGCGAGGGGTCGCATGGGTACCGCGCCGACCTACGATCCGGGAGCGTGCCGCGAGGCAGCGGCG
>CAZKXK010000328.1:0-2494 GCA_964556585.1 uncultured Anaerolineaceae bacterium | reverse complement strand
GTCCACCCCAACATGACGGGCACGCTCACGGTCAAGTAGCGCGGGCGCGGCCGCGAGCGGGAGGTCCCGGGGCCGCTTGCAGGGAGGGCAGATGACGGAACAGGCGCTCGGTCCAGGCGGCACGGTTGTGCGCAGGCGGGCCTTCTTCGGGCTGCTCGACGCGAACGGCTGGGGCTGGGCGGGCGTCAAGGCGACCGTCTGGTTCGTTCTCATCATCATGCTGATGGCCTACCTGCCGGACCGCGCGCTCTATGCGACGGTGCAGAACACGATCGACTTCGGCGTCGCGCTCAAGGTCTTCAACCCAGCCCTTGACGTCACCCCGATCAACTTCTGCCCTGCGTCCAACGAGACCGTGCCCTGCCCCGCTCCGGCCGGGACGGTCCTGCCCTGGGAGCCGAGCCCGGTCCAGCTGGCGCTGCCGCAGGCGCGCATCGACGCGGCGATCGTGGGAGCCGGCCTCGAGACGTTGCTGGTCGGCGGCACGGATCCGACCGGGACACCGCAGGCCAGCGTCTTCGCCACCGTCATCCGGCCGGACGGCAACATCGATGCATGGAGCCAGGGTGCCCCGCTGCCGGCTCCGCGCGCCCAGGCGGCGGCGGTCTTCTTCTCGGGCACCGCGTACGTCATCGGCGGCCTCGGCGCGGATGGCCAGCCGACCGACACCGTCTTCGCCGGCACCCCGGACGCCGCGACCGGCAAGATCACGACCTGGACCGAGTCGACGGACCTGAAGCTGCCGGCTCCGCGTGCCGGCGCCTCGGTCGCCGTCGCCAGTGATGGCATCTTCCTGGTGGGTGGCACCGACGGCAAGGGTCCCGTGGACACCGTGTGGAAGTCGGCACTGAACGCCACGACCGGCAAGCTCCAGGCATGGGCGCCCAACGCGCCGCTCACGTCGTTCGACGCCTCGGGGGCTGCCCAACCGGCACCGCGTGTGCACTCGGTGGTGACGGTCCTTGGCCAGGAGCTGTTCGTGTGGGGCGGCGAGGATGCGGCGGGGCCCACGCGGACCGTGCTCCGCGGTGACATCTCGACGGAAAAGGCGACCCTGGGCCAGGTGACCCGGTGGGGAACCTCGAGCACCGCCGCCCAGAACCTGCCGGCAGCCTACAAGGGCGCCTTCGGCTGGGTGGCCAACTCGAACCTCTACTACGCCGGGGGCGCGGGCTCCAACGGCGAGATCGTGTGGGCGATCCCGGACGCGAACGGCAACATCCCGCGCTGGGTGCATCTCGCCGCGAGCGACCTGCCGTCGACGCTCGACCTGCAGGACGCGGCGCCGATCGTCTCCGGCTCGCATGTCTTCCTCGTCGGCGGGTCGACGTCCTCCGGCGCGACGACCGGGACGGCGCGCGCGAACCTCTCTCCGGCGCTGCCGTTCTTCCAGCTCGGCCTCTTCTACATCGTGGTTCCGGCGATGGGAATCCAGGGTCCGGTTGGCCAGCAGCTCTCGTACCTCGCGGCGGCCGGTGTGGCCACCGGCGACTTCGTGCTCCTGCTGCTGCTTGGCTACGCGTTCAACCACAAGGAGCGCACGCGCGCGTTCCTCCACCACCTGCGCAACCGGCGGCGGCGAACCGCCTGAGCTGTCGCGCACCCGGGGGACTGCACGGTCCCAGGAGTCGCGCCGCTCCCGCGTGGCGTTCCGCGCCGGGGAGTGCGCCGCGCCGAAGCCATTCCCGGCGACGGGCCCGGGGCCGCGGGAACCGCGGCTCGAAGCAGCAGGAGACCCCACCGGGGATCCGGTGAGGCACCGCTCAGTCGGGCGGGTCGCCTTCGCCGGGGGCGAGCGGCCCGCGCCGGACCTCGAGCCCGGCGCGCTCCCAGGCGTCCATGCCGCCGGCCACGTTGTAGACCTGCGTCCAGCCGTTTCGGAGCAGGAACGAAGTCACCGCAGCCGAGCGGCTCCCCGTGTGGCAGATGACGTGGATGGGCCGGTCTCGGGGCAGCTCCGCGAAGCGGAGAAGGAACGACGAGGTCGGGTAGAGAAGCGCACCCGGCACGCGAACGGCGGCGAACTCGTGGCGTTCGCGCACGTCCAGCAGGATCGGTGTCGCGGTCCGTGGATGCGCCCCGTCGGGGGCGGTACGCGCAGCGTCGACATGGACGACGCCGAGCGTCGGCAGCGCCCCGCCGGGCTCCATCAGCCGGGCCTCCGGGGCAGGGGGAGGGGCGCAACCGCGACCGGGGCGCCGCGGAAGCGGCCGCTGGGGCCGGCGACGTCATGTGACGGCGGCACGGCCGTCGCGATCCCGGCGCTGCTGTCACGGGCCGAACCAGGCTCGCGGCCGGGCGCCGCCGCGCAGAGACCCTGGACGCGCGCCAAGCGGTCCTCGAGGTCGTCCAGGAGCACGTCCAGGTCGACCCAGCCCGCGGCACCAGGCGCGCCTTCCGCCGCGCCTGCGGACGCCGCGGCCGTCCGCAGGCGTTCACGGGCTCCCCTCAGGTTCGTCCGAACGCCCAGGACATTTCCCCGTGCCGCGTGGAC
>CAZKXK010000327.1:0-2495 GCA_964556585.1 uncultured Anaerolineaceae bacterium | reverse complement strand
CGGTCTTCTTCGCGTTGAGCGGGCCGGCGGTGGCGACGTAGACCGGCACGGGCGTCTCCGGGCGCGTGTAGAGGCGCAGCGACTCCAGCCTGAAGTGCTCCCCGCGGTGCCGCACGACCTCGCCGGCGAAGAGTCGGTTGATGACCTCGATCGCCTCGAACAGCATCGCGCTGCGGACGCCGATCTCCGGCCACTGGCCACCGATCACGTGCTCGTTGAGCGCCTCGCCGGCGCCAAGGCCGAGCCAGAAGCGGCCCGGGTAGATGGCCCCCATCGTGGCCGCCGCGTGCGCGATCACGGCCGGGTGGTAGCGAAAGCCGGGGCAGGTCACGGCGGTCCCGAACCGCAGGCTGGTGCGCTGCCCGAGCGCGCCCAGGAACGCCCACGCGAACGCGGCCTGTCCCTGCTGCGGCGTCCACGGCTGGATGTGCTCGGAGACCATGAAGCCGGCCGAGAAGCCCGCCCGTTCCGCCGCGGGACACCACTCGAGCAGGTCCGTGGGATGGAACTGCTCCAGCATCGCCGCGTAGCCGATCTTCGCCATGGTTTCGGCTTCCTCCTGTCGACCGGCCGGCGCCCGCGCGGCAGGGAGCCGTGCGCCGCCATCACTGTCCCACAATCGGTCGCGGAAAGGGTCCGGTCGCCGATCGGGCCCTGTCACCGGTCAGACCGCCGGGCCGGCGTCGCTCCCGGAGTGCTTGCGCCGGTAGGCGCGCCAGGTGACGGCCCATGCCGCGGGGTCATCCAGTGCAGCCTGGTCGATCCGGTGGATCGTGCTGGCGTGGGGCGCCGACCTCACGTGCTCCGGGTCGGCGTAGGCCTCGGCGGAGACCCGGGCCAGGATCGCGGCGTGCTCGTCGAGGTCGGATCGCGAGTAGGACTCCGTGGGCTCCAGCGTCATCGGCTCGGGGACGACGAACGGGTGGTGGCTGGTCCAGTAGTGGGTCCCGAAGTCCACGACCCGCCGGCCCAGGTCGTCCGTGGTGAGGCCGGTCTCGCGGGTCAGCTTCTCCCAGCTATAGCGGACCTGCTCGATCCGGCGGCGGCCGGCCGCGTACGGCGCCGACACGCCGCGGATCTCGAGCACCTTCGCCAGCAGGTAGTTGTTGTTCAGAACAGCCGTCTCGGCCACCTCGCGCAGGCCGTCGGCACCCAGGCTCATGATCCAGGCGTAGGCTCGCACCAGGTTCGGGGCGACCCCGTACCAGGGGCGCACCTTGCCGATCGAGTCGGGCCGGTCGTCGTCGAGAACGTAGCGGTCACCGACGCGCTCGACCGTCGGGCGCGGCAGGAAGCGGGCGAGCGCCGCCGTGACGCAGCAGGCCGCGGCACCCGGCCCGCCACCACCGTGCGGAGTCGAGAACGTCTTGTGCAGGTTGAAGTGGCACAGGTCGAAGCCAGCGTCGCCGGCCCGGGTGATGCCGAGGATCCCGTTCGCGTTGGCCTGGTCGTACGAGGCGAGCCCGCCCGCCTCGTGGACGACCCGGACGAACTCCTGGATGCGCGGGTTGAAGATCCCGGTGTCCTCCGGGTTCGTGATCAGCAGCGCGGCCGTCCGCTCCGAGACCGCGGCCCGCAGCGCCCCGAGGTCCGGGTCGCCGTTCTCGTCGGGGTGGAGCGTGATGAGCCGGTAGCCGGCCACCTTCGCGCAGGCCGCGTTCGAGGGGTGGCTGAAGATCGTGGTGATGACCTCGTCGCGGCCGCCGCCGGGGGCGTCGAGCCCCTCGCCGCGGGACGCGTGCCAGGCGCGGATCATCGAGACGTTCGCCCAGATCGCGGCGGAGCCGGAGGCGGGCTGGAGCGTCACCCGGTCCAGGCCGGAGATCTCGGCGAGCATCCGCTCCAGCCGCCACATGATCTCCAGGATCCCCTGGACGGTGCCGGGATCCTGGAGCGGGTGGAGGTCGGCGATCCGCGGGGTCCGGGCGAGCCGATCGTTGACCTTGGGGCTGTATTTCATCGTGCAGGTGCCCTCGCCCACGTCGACGTTGAGGTCGGCGCCGAGCGTCTCCTGGGAGAGCCGGTCGAAGTGGCGGACGACGTGGACCTGGCTGAGCTCGGGGAGCGCGGGCGGCCGCTCGCGGCGGATCCCCGGCGGCAGGGCTGCGGCCGGGTCGCCGACGACCGCGCTGATCGCCGGATCGGTTGCCGGCGGGAGGATTCCGCGCGCGCCCGGCACGGAGAGCTCGAAGATGATCGGCTCGTCCCAGCGCGCCTGGTGGAAGCGGCGCGGGACCGGCTTCGGGCCGACCGGGAGGCCCGCCATCGGCGTCGCCGGATCGGCCGGGCTTGTCATCGGACGGCGTCCGCGAGCTCGGCGGCGAGCCGGTCGATGTCCGCTCGCGTCTGGACCTCCGTGACGCACACGAGGGCGCTCTGGCCAAGCCAGGGCTGCTCGCGCGCGAGGTCCGCGCCGAGGAAGATGCCGCGCTCGCGGAGCGCCGCCGAGACCGTGCCGACGGTTCGCCCGGTCGCGGTCAGGTCCACCACGAACT
>CAZKXK010000326.1:0-2515 GCA_964556585.1 uncultured Anaerolineaceae bacterium | reverse complement strand
CCGGGTCGACCGGACCGGCGTCAAGGGCGGCGGCGGGACCGGGCGCAGCGGAGCCCGAGGCAGGGCGCTCCTCGCCGCTCACGACTCGCCCCCGCCCGGGACCGCGTCAGTACGTGATGACCGAGCTGACCGTCTGCCCGGTCAGCCGGTCGCGGCCCTTGAGGAAGCCGAGCTCCACGAGGAACGCCAGCCCCACGATCTCACCCTTGAGCCGCTGGACCAGCTCCACCGTCCCGTTGACCGTTCCGCCGGTGGCGAGCAGATCGTCCACGATCAGGACCTTCTGGCCGGGCTGGATCGCGTCGCGGTGCACCTCGAGCGTGTTCGAGCCGTATTCGAGGGCGTACTCGACGCTGATCGTCTCCGCCGGCAGCTTGCCCAGCTTGCGCACGGGCACGAGCCCGGCGCCCAGCTGGTATGCCATCGGCGCGGAGAAGATGAAGCCGCGCGACTCCATCCCCACCACGATGTCGATGGCGGTGCCGGCGTAGGGCGCGAGCATCGCATCGATCGCGGCCCGGTAGGCCCTGGCGTCCTTGAGGAGCGTGGTGATGTCGTAGAAGAGAATGCCAGGCTTCGGGAAGTCCGGGATCTCGCGAATCTTCGCGCGAAGCTCGTCCGGCGTCATTGCTGCTGGGAACCTCCGAGGGCGCGGCGCGGGCACGGTCGCGCATGCGGGTCGAACGAGTGGGCGCCCGCCGAGAGTCTACCCCAGTGAGGCGTCCGCCCGGTCAACGGGTGGCGACGCGTCGCGTGTCGCCCCGTCGCGCGTCGCCGCATCCGCGAGCCTGGCCGCGAGCGCGACGAGGCCGGCGCGCACGTCGTCCGCGGTCGGGCCCGCCAGCGCGATCCGGGCCGCCTCCTCGAGCGCAGCGGCGTCCGCGGACCGGATCGCGCGGCGCACGCCCGCCAGGCTGGAGGAGGCCATGCTCAGCTTCCGGACCCCGAGTCCCACGAGCGCGAGCGCCGCGACCGCGTCGCCGCCCATCTCGCCGCAGACGGACAGCGAGGCTCCGGCTGCGTCGCACGTCTCGACGGCCCGGCGGACCAGGCGAAGCAGGGCCGGGTGGAGCGACTCCTGGTAGCGGGCGAGCGACCGGTTGCCGCGGTCGACCGCCATCGTGTACTGGAGGAGGTCGTTCGTCCCGATGCTCGCGAAGGCGAGCCGCGGGAGATACGTGTCCCCTACCAGGATGGCTGCCGGAATCTCCAGCATCACGCCCAGCTCGATCTCGCCGTGCGCGACGCCCGCGGCAGCGAGGCCGTCGCGCGCCCGGGCGGCGAGGCGGAGCAGGAGGTCGGCATCCCGGGCGTCGGCGATCATCGGCGCCATCACCCCGACCGTGCCGTCGGGCGTGCCAGCCGCGGCCCGCATGGCGGCCCGCAGCTGGGTCAGGAAGAGACCCGGCTCGTCCCACGCCAGGCGGAGCGCGCGGACGCCCAGGAACGGGTTGGCTTCCGGCGCGATCGGCAGGTACGGGATCGGCTTGTCGCCACCCACGTCCAGCAACCGGATCGTGACAGGGTGGGGCGCGAACGCCTCCACGACCGCCCGGTAGGCAGCCAGCTGCTCGTCCTCGGACGGCGGCGCCGCACGCTCGAGAAACAGGAACTCCGTGCGGAACAGCCCCACCCCGTGCGCGCCGAGCTCCACCGCCCGGGCGGATTCGCCCGGCCCCCCGATGTTGGCAAGCAGCGTCACCTTAAGCCCGTCGCGGGTCACGGCCGGCAGGACCGCCTCAGCGAGCGCCTGGGCCGTCGCCGCGCCTGCCGCGGCGCGGGCCCGCTCGAAGCGGGCGACCGTCGCGGCGTCCGGCTCCAGCACGATCTCGCCGCTCGCGCCGTCGAGCGCGACGAGGGCGCCGGAACCCGCCAGTGCGCCCGCGGCGCCCTCGATCGCGTCCAGCAGGCCCCCGACCCCGACCACGGCCGGGATGCCGTAGGCCCGGGCCAGGATGGCGGCGTGCGCCGTCGCCGAGCCCTCGGCAAGCGCGATCCCGAGCATCCGGTCGCGCGGGAGCGTGGCGGTGAGCGAAGGCGTGAGGTCCGCGGCGGCGATGATCGAGGGCCGCTCCAGCGTCGGGGCGGCCGCCTGGCTGCCGGTCAGGCGGTCGGCGATCCGCCCGGCCACGTCCAGGATGTCGGTCGCGCGCGCCGCGAGGAGCTCGTCCCCGATGGCGCGATACTCGGCGGCGAACTGCTCGCCGGCGGCGCGGATCGCCGCGACAGCGTCGTCGCCCGCGCGGATGCGGTCCTCGGCCGCCTCCGCGAGCGCCGGGTCCTGGGCGAGCATGGCGTGGGCCACGAAGATCTCCGCCTCCGCCGGGTGCTCGGCGCCGACGCGCTCGGCCAGCGCGTCGAGCTCCGCCCCGGCTTCCGTCATCGCCGTCTCGAGCCGCGCGATCTCGGCGGCCTCCTGCCCGGGCTGGATTCGACCACCCGCGACGACCGGCGCCGGCCGGATGACGACCAGGGGGCCGATGGCGACGCCGGCGGATGCCGGCGTTCCGGTGAG
>CAZKXK010000325.1:0-2528 GCA_964556585.1 uncultured Anaerolineaceae bacterium | reverse complement strand
TCTCGTCCTCGTCCTGCTTGGCTCATCGGCGCGCGGCTCGACGCCCCGGTGCTCGCCGACAATCCTGCCCCGCGGACGGTCATTCGTCGCGATCGCCGCGCGAGCGCCTCAGTTGGTCGCACGATGTGGTTATCGTGCAGTGGGTGTCGTCTCCGACTGAGCCGGCACCGCCGCGATCCGGACGGCAAGTTCCATCGCGAGCCAACCGGCGAGGATGAACGGAATCAACGGCAGATCGCGCGGTGCAAGAGCGGCGAAGGCCACGTCTGCGGCAACGAAGGCCAGGACGCCCGGCGCGGCTCCGACCGCGAACGGCAACCCTCGCCGTCGGGCGTGCTCGACGATGGCCGCGATCACCAGGACATCGAAGATGCCAACGCCGGAATGGGTCCAGGGGGTGTCGAGGACGAGCATCCCGTAGAAGGACGAGACGGGAGCCGCGCCACCCGTCACCTCCGGCCCTGCTCCTGACCAAAGCGCGACGATCTGGATGGCATCGAGCACGGCGAGGACGGTGAGCAGCACGAGCATCGGCATCGGCCGGGGCGACAGGCGGCGGCCAACGAGGACACCACCCGCGACGGCGAAGCCGAGCACCAGGAGATCCGTCCACGGGTAGAGCGCGAGGCCAAAGATGTCACCGACGACCAGCGCTGTGCCGGAGCCGACGAGCACGACAGAGAGTAGTTTCTGGGAGACCCCGCGCACGGACCACGCAATCAGGGCGACTGCCAGCGCCGCGAGGACCGACACGACACGCCTCCTTGCCGCCGAATGCGACAACCAGTGTGCCCCACGATCCCGGCATCGTGTCGGTGATACGAGCCTTGCCCACCGATCGACGATTAGGCGGCGGTGCGAGGCGGGGCGCAATCCCGAGACTACCTAATCCCCGCGGTAGACGGCGCTCATCGCCAGCTTGTCTCATGGCGACCGATCAGAACAGCGCCGCCATCCGCCGACTGATCGACGAAGGGTTCACCGGAGGCAACCTGGCCATCTGCGATGAGCTGATCTCGCCGGACGCGCTTGAGCACCAGCGCGGCTCGAAGGCCGGGATCGAGGGGACAAAGGACACGATCCGGATCCTCAGAAGCTCGTTCAGCGATTTCGAGTTGACGATCGTCGACCTCATCGCCAGTGACAACCAGGTCTGGATCCGCTGTCGTGCGACGGGTGTCAACACGGGCAACATCATGGGCCGACCGGCGACCGGCCGGTCATTCGACATCACGGTCATCGACGTCGCGCGCTTCGCCGACGGCAAGCTCGTCGAGCACTGGGGCGTTCCGGATCAACTCGGGATGCTGATCCAGCTCGGCCTGTTCGGACGGCCCGACGCGACAGCAGCCGCCTGAACCCCCGGACCGGTGGTTGCCCACCCGTCGCACGTCACGGTACGCCCACATCGGAGCGCCTGGCGGACTCGCCGGGTCCGAGGAGGAGGCTCTCGAGCGTCGCGCCGTACCACGCTTCGAATCGGTCCCCGCTCCAGCCGCGGTCGACCACCAACAGACGATAGATTTCGGGACTGCCAAGGGCATAGAGGATGTCGGCCGCTCCCTCGAGGTCGATGCCCTCCCCGAGGCCGGGGTCGCCGGCCACGATCCGGAGGAGCTCGCGCTGGCCGGCGAACCGCTCGTCCTTGCCGCGCTCCCGGAGGGCGGCGATCCCCGGATCGGCCGAGGCAGCGCCGTGCACGACCTCGTCGAGGGCTGCCCGACGCTCGAGGATGAACCTGCCCTGACGCGCCAGCATCCGCAGCCGGCGACGGACATCGAGCTCCTCGCGGAGCTCCCGCACCCACCCCTGCTCGAGAATCGGGGGCGCCGCGACATCACCGGCAATCGAGATGTCGACGAGTTGCGACAAGAGCGAACGCTTGTTGCCGAACGTCGAGTACACGGTCTCGGGCGCGACGTCCGCGCGCTCCGCGATCGTGTTGATCGTCGTCCCCACGTAGCCCAGCTCGAGAAAGAGCGCCCGGGCGGCATCGAGGATACGCACCCGCGTTGCAAGCGCACGCTGCCGCCGACGAGGGAAGTCGTAGGTGCGCGACACCTTGACAGGCTCTGGCATGTGCGTACAGTACCACTCAGTCAATACAGTGTTACTGCGATCACCGGGGGATCCGCCCGGAGGGGAGTCACCCGTGCCTATTCTGCAGATCGAGCATCCTATCCGCGACTTCGAGACGTGGAAGGCAGCCTTCGACAGCGATCCGGTGAGCCGCCAGGTGGGCGGCGTGCGCCGGTACGAGATCTACCGACCGGTCGACGATCCGAACTACATCGCGGTTGACCTCGCGTTTGACAGTCGGAGCGAGGCCGAGGCATTCAAGGTGGGGCTCGAAGCGCTTTGGCGGTCTCCGCAGGCGGGGCCGGCGCTGGGAGGCGCCCCTCGAGCGCGGATCGTGGACATCGTCGAGAGCAAGCGGTACTAGTCGCGGCGGCTACGATGGTTCGGAGCTGTTTCCTCGGCGACGCTCACCCGGGCAGCTCGAAGGCGACACCGCGCAGCGCCCACAT
>CAZKXK010000324.1:0-2540 GCA_964556585.1 uncultured Anaerolineaceae bacterium | reverse complement strand
GCCTTCGCGGGCCTCGACGCGGCCTGGTTCCAGGCGCTTCGGGCGGTCTACGACGGCCGGAACAGCCTCCGCGAGCTGGCGCTTGCCGCGGGCGTCACGTACGTCGGGGTCGGCGTCCAGGCCTCCACGCGGCGCGCGCCGGGCGCCTGAGAGCCTGCCTCCGAAGTAGCCGTCCCGTCGGCGCACTGCCGTCCTCGAGCAGGTCGTGGGTGGTGGCTTCGCGACACGGTAGTGGCTTGACCTTTTACCGCCAGCGGTAATACTCCACACTATTACCGGAGGCCCTTCATGCGGTACCGACTGCGCGGACGCGCCCTTACCAAGCCGCTGGCCGACCTGGACCAGCGGCGCTGGCTGTTCGAGAACCTGCCAATCGACCCCACCCACGCGGAGTGGATGCGTCGCCGCGCCTGGGTGCGGACCATCCACGGCACAGCACGAATCGAGGGCAACACCGCCTCCGATGTTGAGGTCGAGGCGCTGCTCGCCGGCGAGGGCTCGACGAAGATCAGCGACAAGGAGGCTCGCGAGATCATCGGCACGCGTGACGCGCTGACGCTCGCTGACGAGCTCGCCGCAACGCGCGTCGTTCCCGATGAGGCCGTGATCAGAGAGCTGCATCGGCGGGTGTTGTGGAACCAGAGCCCGCTGCTCACGCCAGGCGAGTATCGCCGCGGCGAGAACCGTGTCGTCGATGCGGACGGCAACCCGATCTTCAGGACGCCCGCCTCTGGCGATGTCCCCGAGCTCATGCGCGAGTTCGCGGCTTGGCTCGCCACGGCGACCAAGCGTCACCCTCCTCCTATCGTCGCGGCCCTCGCCCATCTCGAGTTCGTCGCCATCCACCCGTTCAATGACGGCAATGGCCGGACGGCTCGCGCGATCGCCCGGCTGATCCTCGTGCGCCATGGCTACGCCCTCGGCGGTCTGGTTTCGCTCGACGCTCAACTCGATCTCGACCGATCCGCCTACTTCTCCGCCATCCGTGACGCGGTCGGCCAGGATTACGAGCCGGGGTATGACGCAACGCCCTTCGCCCGCTACTTCGTGACGTCGATCACCCGCTCGGCCGATTACGTCCTGGCACGGCTCCGAGGCCTGGGCGATGTCATGGTCGAGATCCGCCGGGCGATCGCAGATGGGTCGCTTCCGCCCGCGATGGTCGACGGGCTCGCCTACGCGTGGGTCAATCGGCACCTACGAGCCGGGGACTACATCCGCCTCACGGGTAGGTCGCCGCAGAACACGACACGCGACCTCGAGGCCGCGGTGAAGGACGGTTGGCTCCGAGCCACCGGCGAGAAGCGGGGACGCTACTACGTGCTCGGACCAGGGTTGCTGAAGACGCCAGCGCAGGGTGAGATCGTGTCACCCTCCGCGTAGGCAGGCCGCCACCATCACCACCCCCCGCTCGCGGCCCCGGCGCTACAGGTGCGACGTCTTCCAGTAGCGCTCCGCCGCGCCCGTGCGGCCGGTGAGCCCCGCCACCTTCGCGCCGTAGCCGCGAACGGCGTCCGCCATCGCGTCGGCGCCCCCGAACAGCCGGTCCAGCTGGCTCTCGTAGAGGCGGATTCCCATGATCTTGCGGTCCAGCATGTCGGAGATGTCCGCGTAGTCGGGCGTGATCGCGACGTCCGCCGGCATGCCGGCCAGGGCCCCGACCGGCAGGTCCTCGATCCGCCGGAAGTCGTTCCACCAGGCGTACGGGAAGTCCTCGTAGTAGGTCACGATGCCCGCGTACTCCGGCCCGGGCATCACCCAGCGCCGGCCCAGCTCCAGGAGCGCGACGCCGACCTCGCGGACGAGCTGGTGGTCCACGTGGTCGCCCACCCCCAGCGGCAGGTAGACCTTCTGCGGCTCCAGGCGTGAGATCTCGCGCACCAGCAGGTCGATCGGGGCCCGGTCGTCCGGCCGCGGCATCGCCAGGAGCTGGTCGTCGCCTTCGTAGCCGCGGAAGACGGCGTCGGGGAGATCGAGGAAGACGATCGACGCCTCGGCGAAGTAGGCGAAGCGCTCGTCCTCCAGCCGGCGAGCGGCCATCAGGTCGCCCGCCGCCTTCGCCTCGACGAGCGAGTCGGTGAGCACGGCGCCCTGCTGGGGGACGTCATCCATCAGCGCCTGGCCGGCCAGTGGCCGGTTGTGGATCTCGGCCCGGCGGTACCACGACGAGCGCTGCCAGAAGCGCTTGGCGGCCGCGTCCGCGTCGCTCTGCGTCGCGTCCAGGCGGTCTGCCGTCGCAAGGTACGGGGCGTCGGCCGCGGGGTCCAGGGGCCGGTCGGCGCGCACGTTCGATCGGTTGAACGACTCGGTGGTCGGCCAGATCGCCTTGCTGCCGAAGCCAAGCGCCTCGCGCTGGTAGGGCGTCAACGTGCTCGTCGCGCCATTGCCCGAGAAGACCGTGATGATCGTGACGTTCTGCCCCAGCTCGCGGAGGCTGGCGATGAGCCCGCCGCACGACAGCGCGACGTCGTCGGGGTGGGGGGCGACGAAGACGTGGGTCATGGCCGGGGAGTATACCGGGCAGCGCTCGCCGCCCTCGC
>CAZKXK010000323.1:0-2543 GCA_964556585.1 uncultured Anaerolineaceae bacterium | reverse complement strand
TGGATCCGCGTTGCCATGGCGTCCTCCACGACCGTGTCGGGGTCGCGCAGGCCGCCCAGGTTTGCCCGGACGCCGACGAGGCTGGCGTACAGCGGCGGGCAGGTGGGGCATGCCTCCAGGTGCTTCTCGACGGCCGACCGCGTCGCCGCGTCGAGCTCGCCGTCGAGGTAGGCGGAGACGTGCCGCCGGGCACGCCAGCAGCGCAGGGGCTGGGCGAGGCTGGCCTGGCGTCGCTCGTCGTCCTCGGCGAGCGCGCTCACGAGCAGCATCCGACCCCGCCGCAGGCGCTGCTTGGTCGCCGGAAGCCCCGTGGACATCGCCCGGGCGATCTCCACGGCCGTCCAGCCGAGCACGTCGTGGAGCACGACCGTGACGCGGTAGATGACCGGGAGCCGGGCCAGCGCATCCTCGAGCTCGTCGCGGAGCTCGGCGCGCTCGAGCACGAGCTCGGGTGCCACGGAGTACCGGTCATCCTGCCAGTCGGCCTCGACCGCGTCGATGTCGAGCTCGTCGTGATGGGCGCGCGAACGATCGATGACGCGGTTGACGAGGCTGCGCCGCAGCCACGCGCCGAGCGAGGCCGGGTCCCGGAGCTGGTCACGGCGCCGCCAGGCGCCCACGATCGTCTCCTGCGCGCAGTCCTCCGCCTGGTCCGCATCCCGGACGAGGCGGGTCGCGAGGTGCACGAGTCGCGGGAGCTCAGCCGCGAGCGCGGCCGCGAAATCGTTCCCGTCGGGCTTCCCGTCGACCTGCAACTCGACCCTCGCGACGTGGCTCAGCGCGCCTTCGACTTCGTGCTGACCCGCAGGAGCGCGTACAGCGGGCAGAAGCCAACGATACCCGTCACGAGCAGGATCGCGGCGACGAGCCACACGACGTAGAGAAGGGGCGCGCTGACGGCTCCGCCGATGGCCACCGCGGCCAGGACGATCCCGAGCACGACGCGGACGGCGCGATCGACAGGGGCTTCGTTGATCTCGAGCTTCATCTGGAGTTCCTCAGGTGCGGACGGGTCCATGCGCCCGTCTCTGCTCGAATGACGAGCCGCCGCCCCGAATGGATACAGGGACAGCGAGGAAGGCCGGACCGACGCCCGCCCGGGAACCTGCCACGCTTGCCTGTATCCATCTCCGCCGGCCGTCCGTCGATGGGGTGGGATACCACGATGGGAGCAGCGAAGCGGGTGAGACGTGACCAGGCAGCCTGAGCAGGCGGGTCGACCCAGGCTCACCTCGGGCGCCCTGCGGCGCTGGGCCCCGTTGCTCGTGCGACGAGGACCGGACCTCGTGACCGCGTACCTGGTTCCCGGCCGCCTGGATCCCCGGACCCGCGAGGCGGTCATGCTGGGCGTCACGTCGGTCAACCGCTGCGCCGCCTGCGGGATGGTCCACGAGCGGTGGGGCGGAATCGTCGGCCTCCGGCTCGACCGCCCGGAGCCCGCCGAGGCAGCCGCCTTCACGTACGGCCAGGCGATGGCGGTGGTTGGCCCGGCCGGCGCCACGCCACCCGCCGGCCTGAACGGACGTCACCGGCGCGAGCTCGAGGCGGCGGCGGTGCTCATGCAGCTCGCCAACCTGGCCGGCAACCGGTTCCTGGCCCGGGCCGAGCGGCCTCCCCGTCTCCAGGTCGGCGATGCACGCACGGCCCGGCTGTTCGACCTCGGGATGCGCGCGCTCGATCGCGCGGGGATTGCCCCTGTCCGGGCGCGGGTCGCGGGCAGGGCCCGGGGCGACGTCCTGGAGATCGGTGTCGGGACGGGGCTGAATCTCGCCGCGTATCCCGCCGATGCTTCCCTGCACGGCATCGACCTGAGCGCACCCGCCATCGCGATCGCGGCACGGCGGGCAGACCGGATCGGACGTCGCATCCTGCTCGAGACCGGCGATGCCGCCGCGTTGCCGTACCCGGACGCGTCGTTCGACGCGATCGTGGCGACCTTCGTGCTGTGCTCGGTGGATGACGTCGCCCTGACGCTCCGGGAGGCGCGCCGGGTCCTTCGGCCCGGCGGGCGCATCCGGCTCCTGGAGCATGCCCGTGCCGAGCACTCCACCCTCGCCCACGTCCAGCGCCGGCTCGCGCCCGCCTGGTCGCGCGCGAGCGGCGGGTGCCGGCTGGACCACGACGTCGCCGCGGCCGTGCGCAACGCGGGCCTCCGCATCGTCGAGGAACGCCGGCGGGCCGCCGGCGTCCTGGTGGAGATCGTGGCGACCGCCTGACCGCGGCGCATCCCACCGGTCCTCGCGCGCCAACGGTCCGGCCGGCCCTCCGTCTCGTGACTATTGGCCCCGCTCTTATATATGCAGTTCGCATATATTCGCTGAGGCCGCATATACGGCACGGACAGGATCCCGACTGGATCGACACTGGAGGTCCCTGGGCGTGATGGAGCGTCGCGGCGCTACCCACGACATCGACGAGCTGCAGGCCTCGATGTTGCGGTCGCTGGCCAGCGTCCATCGCCTTGGCATCCTTCATCTGCTCGGCGCCGGGCTTCCCGCCGAGGCGCGCACAAAATTTGGGAGCGGAGCGATATCGGCCGGGTT
>CAZKXK010000322.1:0-2543 GCA_964556585.1 uncultured Anaerolineaceae bacterium | reverse complement strand
GTGGCCGACTCCCTCTGCCAGCTCGCCGACGAGCTCGAGAAGCTCGACCACGGCGACTTCGAGGGCCTGACGGCGATCCTGTCCCGGATCGTGCGGGCCAACAAGCAGGTCCTTTTCGAGGGCAACAACTACTCGGAGGAGTGGCACGCGGAGGCTGCCCGGCGCGGGCTGCCGAACAACCGGACCACCGTCGACGCGCTGCCGGCGCTGACCACGCAGAAGGCGAAGGACGTCTTCACCCGGTTCGGGGTCCTCTCGGAGCGCGAGCTGGCCGCCCGGGTGGACATCAACTGGGAGCGGTACGTCAAGGTCCAGAACATCGAGGCCAACTGCGCGCTGGACATGGCCAGGACGATGATCGTGCCCGCGACCGCCGCGTACCTCGGCCAGCTCGCGGGTGGGTCGGCGTCGAAGGGGATCGCGGCCGTGGCTGGCCACGTCGCCGGCCTGGCCGACCGGCTCGTGGACGCGATCCACGCGCTGGAGCACGCCCAGCACGAGGCGCACGAGGCGGGATCGGTCCAGGCGGAGGCGAAAGCGTTCGTGGACACGGTCATCCCGGCCCAGAACGCCCTCCGCGAGGTTGCCGACGAGCTGGAGACGCTCGTCTCCGACGAGCTGTGGCCGCTCCCCAAGTACCGCGAGCTTCTCTTCCAGTACTGACCTCGAGCCGGTTCGGTCGCCCGGCCGGAGGAGCGGGCCCCTCCGGCGTGACGGCCGGAGCGGCCCGCTCCGCGACCAGAAAGGATGACGTGGACGAGAGCGTTCCGCGGCTGATCGAGAAGGCGAAGGCGGACGGGATCCGATTCGTCCAGCTCCAGTTCACCGACGTCCTGGGCATCGTCAAGGCGGTCACGATCCCCATCCACCAGCTGGAGGGCTCCGTGCGCCACGGCACGTGGTTCGACGGCTCGTCGATCGAGGGATTCACCCGGATCGCCGAGTCCGACCAGTACCTGATGCCCGACATGAGCACGTTCGCGGAGATCCCCTGGCAGCCGGCGAGCGGCCGCCGCGGGACGGCCCGGATCATCTGCGACGTCTTCACGCCGCGCGGTGAGCCGTTCGTGGGCGATCCCCGGTTCGTGCTGCGGCGCCAGGTGCTGCGCGCGCAGAAGCTCGGCTACATCGTCAACATGGGCCCCGAGCTGGAGTTCTTCCTGTTCAATCGCGATGCCAACGGGAAGGTGGCGCCGCTGCCGCACGACCTGGCGGGCTACTTCGACTTCTCGACCGACCTCGCCCAGGAAGTCCGCCAGGACATGGTGGACGCCCTGGAGGCCTTCGGGATCAAGGTGGAGGCGGCCCACCACGAAGTGGCAGCCGGCCAGCACGAGATCGACTTCGAGTATTCCGATGCGCTGCGCACCGCGGACAATGCCGTCACCTTCAAGTTCGCCCTCAAGGCGATCGCCCAGCAGCACGGCCTGTACGCGACGTTCATGCCCAAGCCGATCTTCGGGATCAACGGCTCCGGCATGCACACCCACCAGAGCCTCTTCTCGATCGCCGACCAGCGCAACGCCTTTGCCGACCCGGCCAACAAGTACGGGCTCTCCGACCTGGCGCGCTCCTACATGGCCGGGATCCTGGCCCACGCCCGCGCGATGATCGCGATCCTGGCGCCGACCGTGAACTCGTACAAGCGTCTCGTGCCGGGCTACGAGGCGCCGACCTACATCACCTGGGGCCGGACGAACCGTTCCGCGCTCATCCGGGTCCCGATGATCTCGCCCGGGAAGTCCATCGAGGGGACGCGCGCGGAGGTGCGCTGTCCCGACCCGTCCTCCAACACCTACCTCGCCTTTGCCGTGATGATCGCGGCCGGGCTGGACGGCGTGGAGCGGGGGCTGCAGCTCTCCGAACCGGTCGAGGAGTCGCTCTTCGAGATGGACGCCGCCCGGGTATCCGAGCGCGGCATCCGGGAGCTGCCGGGCACGCTCGGCGAGGCCATGGACGAGCTGCGGTCCGACCCGGTGATCTGCGAGGCGCTCGGCGAGCACGTCCTGGAGCACTACCTGGAGGCCAAGCAGGCCGAATGGGACGAGTACCGCGCCCAGGTCACCCAGTGGGAGCTGGACCGCTACCTCGAGGCCTTCTGAGCGGCCCCTCGGTCAGGCGCGCGTGACGCCGGTCAGGAAGACGCCGACTGACTCACCCGCTCCCACCGACCCGTCGCTGAGCAGCTCCATGAGTCCGGCCAGGCCGGAGCTTCCGGTATGGTCGGCGTCGATGCCGGTGGTGGCGCGGGCGAGGTCGTTCGCCTCCACGAGGCGCTCCTCGTCGACCGTGACCGGCGTGCCGCCGGTCGTGAGCATGCCGCGCACGACCGCCAGCCAGTCGTAGGTCTCGTCGTCGAGGATTCCGTGGGCGATGCTCTGCGGCTCCGACTCCCAGGCCCACATGAACTCCGCGCGGTGGTGAGCCGCGTAGCCCAGCGCCTCCTCGAGCGCGGCGCCCGTGAAGCTCCCGCCGGTTCCGGCCGCGCCCGAGTGCGCCCGGAGGCGGGCCGTGACGCGGTCGTAGGCGCGCCGGAGGGGCCA
>CAZKXK010000321.1:0-2553 GCA_964556585.1 uncultured Anaerolineaceae bacterium | reverse complement strand
CAGGAACGAGCGCCCTGCCTCCGGGTCCACCGCGACCGGGAGGACGAGCGAGTCGACGTACAGCGCCGCGAGGTCCAGGCCGCGTGCGACGGCCGCGTCGATGAGCGCCCGACCGTTCGCGACGCGCTCGTCCGCGTTGGCCGGCATGGAGCCCGCCCCGGTCGCCGAGAGCACCACCCCGCAGCCGTCGCCGGCGGCGAAGTCGAGCTCGTCGAGGCGATCGAGCGCGGCCGAGTTGAGGAGTGGCGCGCCGGCACGGCGGGACGCCGCGTCCAGGCCGGCCCGCAGGACGGCCACCGACGACGAGTCGAGCGCAAGCGGAACGTCGGTCGCATCCTCGATCGCGGCGACCAGCCAGCGCATGGCCGCGATCCGGGCGTCGACGTCCGTGGTCACCTCGTCGACGTTCAGGTCGAGATACGAGGCGCCCGCCGCAGCCTGGCGGCGTGCCATCGCACGGAGGTACGCGCGCCCCAGGTTTGCCGCCGCGTCATCGCCGCCCATGCCGGAGATGACGGCGGCCTTGACGTGCTTCACTCGCTGCTTCGGCCCGGCAGGGCCGTCGAGCGCCGCGTCCGGGACCGCGAGGAGCTGCTCGATGGCTGCCTCGTCCGTGAACGGGAGGGCCGGGCGGCCGTCCGGCAGCGCCGCCACCCGCGGGCCGCCGCGCAGGACGACGCGCGTCGCATGGATGTTCTCGCCGATCACGATGAACGGCCGGCCGGCCATCGCCGTCATGGTGCTCCCTTCGCAAAGTGGTCGCGTTCGAGGAAGGTGTTGGCCCTCCGCGGGTCGTCGACCAGGGTGTGCGCGGCCGCCAGGCCGGCCCGGCCCGCCTTGTCGGCCGTCGGTCCGCGCCACGGGACCAGCTCCGTGACGACGACGAACTCGTCGCCCGACGTCAGCCGGTCGCGGAGGCCCGGCTTCGGGGCGCTCATGCCGGAACGCCCGCCGCCGGGAGCGGCTCCAGGCGGCAGCCGTCGACGAACAGCTCGAAGAAGTCGGGCTCCGCCTCGAGCTCGACGTGCTCGATGCGCGCGACCCGATCCTGGAGGCGAGCGCGCGCGCCGCGCGAGAGCAGGAGCGCCTTCGCGCCGCGGACGGACGCGTTCCCGTGGCGCACGACGCGCTCCGGGGACACCGCCGGCAGGAAGCCGATCGCGATGGCATTCGGCACGTCGAGCGAGGAGGCGAAGCCGCCGGCGAGGTCGAGCCGGGCCAGGTCGGTCGCCTCGAGCCCCAGGATCCGCAGGAGCACCTGCATGCCGACGGCGTTGGCCGCCTTCGCCTGGGCGAGATGGCTGGCGTCGGCCCGCGAGAGCGTGATGCCGCGATCCGGCACCACGGTCACCGCCGTGCCGCCGTCGGCGAAGGCGCCGCGCTCGTTCATGGCGCCGGTCCGGCGCAGCTCGGCGAGCAGGTCCACCAGGCCGGAGCCGCAGATCCCCTGCGGCTCCACGTCGCCGATCGTCCGCACCGTGAACGCGCCGTTCACGCGTCGAACGGACTCGATGGCGCCCTCCGCCCCGGGCATCCCGTATCGGACGAGGCCGCCCTCGAAGGCCGGCCCCGCCGGGCAGGAGCAGGCCAGGGTCCGCATCCCGTCGGACAGGATCACTTCCGTGTTCGTGCCCACGTCGACCAGCATCCGCGGCAACGGGGCATCCTCGCCGTCCATGGCGACGAGGTCGGCCGCCGCGTCCGCGCCGACGTGGCAGGCGATGAGCGGCGCTCCCCAGACGCGTGCGTGCGGGTGGACCAGGATGCCGAGCTCGTGGGCGCGCCGGTCCAGCGCCGTGGATGCAACCTCACCGGCGCGCCAGGCGGTCTCGCTGGTGGATCGGAACGGCGATCGCCCGATTGGTTCCACGTCAAGCCCGAAGGCGAGATCGCGCATGGTTGCGTTGCCCACCACCACTACCTCGACGACCTGGTGGCGGTCGACGCTCCAGGCGGCGTACAGGCGCGCGAGCTCGTGGTTGAGCGCCCGGCGGAGCGCCCTGCGCAGCTCGCCCGGATGCTCGCCGTCGTAGCTGATCCGCGCCATCACGTCGCTGCCGCCGAACTGCTGCGGATTCTCGAAGGCGGCCGCCGCGAGCGCCTCGCCGGACCCGAGGTCGACGAGCTCCAGGACGACCGTCGTGGTCCCGACATCGAGGGCGATGCCGAACAGCCGCTCCCGCGCTGGCCCCAGGTCGTCCAGCGCGCCTCCGTCCTCCGCGAGCAGGCGAACGCGCCCATCGATCACCCGCACCGCCGGGTACACCTCGAGCGCCGGGCCGCCCGGCGGCATGAAGATGCGCAGCCTGCGGCGGAGGACGGCGAACTCGACGTCCTGGTCGTCGCGCTCCACGACCGCGCGGCAGGCGAGCCGGTAGCCCGGCCGCAGGAATGCCTCCTCGGCGTCCGGGGCGGCGAGGGCCCCGCTCCCGGCGGTCACCTCGACGATGCACTCGTGGCAGCGCCCGGACCGTCGGCACGAGGCGGGCACGACGAGCTCCAGCTCGTCGGCCGCGTCGAATAGCGTCCGCCCGGGCACGAGCCGCACGCGGT
>CAZKXK010000320.1:0-2558 GCA_964556585.1 uncultured Anaerolineaceae bacterium | reverse complement strand
GAGCAGAGGGGCGTCCTCGGGCAGCCGCTCGTCTTCGATGTCGACCTGCGTGCCGCCGACGATCGAGAGGACGCTGGAGCGTACCCGCCAGCCTTCCGGCACGACGACCTGGGTGCCCCCGTACATCGTGCGCAGGTCGAGCGTGGCGCCTGATGGATCGAGCGTGGCGCCCCGGAGGTCCACGTCGTGGCCGCCGAACCAGGTGATCACCCGGGCCGCTCGCAGCGCCGGTGCGCTGCTCACGAACTGCTCGCCGGCATAGATCGACGCGGCGATCGGTTCGTTCGAGGCCGGGTCCTCGGTGGTCTCGACGCGGCGCTTCACGAACGCGGCCACCACGGCCGACCCCATTCCGAACAGCATCGAGGCGACGAAGAAGAGCCCGAAGATGCGGACGACGCCGCGAACCAGTCGACCCATGGACCACCTCCCGCCGACGATCCTACTCCGCCGGCCGCGCCGGGCGCGTCGCGGCGACCGGGCTGCGCGCAACATCCCGGGGGCGTGCATCCGGCGACCACTGCGACCGGCGACGCCGGGCCCGATGCCCGCGGCGTGCACGTGGTGATCACCCCGACCGTTCGGCGGTCGCCCGGTGTACCGCAGGGCGCGGAATCGACCCACGTCGAACTGCCGGCGGTCACAGCGCTCACCCGGTGCACGCGCGTTCTACCGGGCGGTGGCCGTTCTCAGGTCTGAAATGGCGCTGGTGTCTGCTATACGTGTATGTATACTGTGCCTGATGGCGACGCAGAACGGTGGGAGTTAGGATGCTCAGGTGCCAAACAAGACGATCTACGTGTCCGACGGCGATCTCCCTCTCTATCAGCGTGCCCAGGAGCTCGCCGGAGGGAACCTCTCGTCGGCTATCACCGCGGCGCTGCGCCGCTACGTGAATGTCGAGGAAGGTCGCCGCGACGGCTTCAAGAAGATCACCGTTCGGGTGGGGCCCGGCGGCCGGCAGCAGCGCTTCATGGGCGTCCGCCTGGGCCAGTGGGCCAACTCGTCGTGGAGCCAGGTCTACCGCGTGTACGCGACTCGAACCGGCAAGTTCGTGCTTCACACCGAGAAGTCCCCGGAGTGGGCGAGCCGTGACGCGAACGGCAACCCCGCCGGCTGGCGCGGCTGGATCGGCTTGGGCAATCTCACCTACACGTTCAGCTCGGGTGAGTCGACCCTCGAGGTGTTCGACTCCCTCGAGCAGATGCGCGAGCGGATCCCGCCCCAGCTCTACGAGATCGTGGCCGGATCGGCCACGACGCCCTCGGTCGAGGACCTCGACATCTAGGCCGCGCGCCGGGCCCGATCACAGCCTCCGAAGCTCGGGGCGGCGCACGAAAACGTCGGCGCCGGCCGACCCTTTCCGCTTCCGACTGGCCCACTGCCGGCCGCTCGATCGACCCCGAACACCAATGGGCATCCCTGTACGGCTGCCTCCGGCCTTGCCGTGCCCAGAAACCGCGAGACGAGGAAGCGACGCATGACGAACAACAACGCCCCCGCCGCGATCCGTGTGCACGGGTTGCGCAAGTCCTACGGTCAACAGGTCGTGCTGGACGGCATCGACTTCGACGTGGCCCAGGGCTCCGTCTTCTCGCTGCTCGGCCCCAACGGTGCGGGGAAGACGACCACGGTCCAGATCCTCTCGACCCTGATCCCCGCCGACGCCGGCCAGGTCCAGGTCGGCGGACACGACTTGAGCCGCGAGCCGGACGCAGTCCGCGCCGCGATCGGCGTCACGGGCCAGTTCTCGGCCGTGGACAAGTTCCTCACCGGCGAGGAGAACCTGATCCTCATGGCCGATCTGCGGCACATGGGCAAGCGCGCAGGCCGGTTGCGCGCCGCCGAGCTGCTTGACCAATTCGACCTGGCCGATGCCGCCCGGAAGGTCGTGGCCATGTACTCGGGCGGAATGCAGCGGCGCCTCGACCTGGCCATGACCCTCGTCGGCGATCCGCGGATCATCTTTCTCGACGAGCCGACGGCCGGCCTCGACCCGCGCAGCCGCCGGACCATGTGGCAGATCGTCCGCAGCCTGGTCGCGAGCGGGGTCACGATCTTTCTCACGACGCAGCACCTCGAGGAGGCGGACGAACTGGCCGACCGGATCGCCGTCCTCGACCATGGCACGCTCGTGGCCCAGGGCTCGGCCGCCGAGTTGAAGCGGCTCGTGCCGGGCGGTCACATCAGCCTCGAATTCGGCGACGCGACCGCTTTGGACCGCGCCGCGCAGATCCTGGCGCCGACTTCGCGAGACGACGACGCCCTCACTCTGCAGCTCCCCGGCGGCGGCGACGTCGGTTCGCTGAAGTCGGTGCTCGACCGGCTGGATCAGGCCGGCATCGAAGTGGACGGGCTGACGGTCCACACGCCGGACCTTGACGACGTCTTCCTTGCCCTTACGGGGCAACCTGAAGTGCGGCCGGAACCGCGCCCCCAGGCGCAGGAGGCAATTGCCCGATGAACGCCGTCACCTGCACCGTGCGCGACTCGGCCACGATGCTGCGCCGGCATCTGCGCCACATGCTGCGCTACCCATCCCTGACCGTCATCGTGGT
>CAZKXK010000319.1:0-2561 GCA_964556585.1 uncultured Anaerolineaceae bacterium | reverse complement strand
CGATCCACGTAGAAGACATAGCCGACCATGTCCGGGGCCTGGAACCAGTCCGGGTGCAGCGTCCGCTGCCGGTCCAGTTGCCGCAGGTCCGCCGGGCGCTCGGCCCATCGCGCGGCGAGGACGCCGACCAGGCGCTCGAGGTTCTCGGCCAGGCGGCGATCGCGGCCGTATGGCTCGAGCAGCCCCTCCCAGAGGTCGGTCCAGTGACGGCGGAGGCGCATCACGAACGACTCGGTCTCGCTCGGCGGACCCGCGGCCAGCACATCCCGGGCAAGCGCGGTCGCGCGCTCCAACCAGATCTCGCTCGCCCCGCCTGCACGGCCCGAGCCCCGGACCTCGCCCGCCTCGCCGCTGGCGATCGTCCGGCTCGTCATGCTCTCGTCTCCGCGGCTCCCGCTCCGTCGACCTCGCCGAAGCGTTCGCCGAACAGGACCAGCCCACCGACCAGCCCCACGTCGTCGCCGAGCATCGCGGAAACGACGGCCACGCGCGATGCCGGACGCCGAAACGCGCCATGCTCGATCGCGGCCCGGGCGGGTCCAAGGAGACGGTCTCCCTGGCCTGCGGCGAGGCTTCCGCCGACGACGATAAGCGTCGGGTTGAACACGTCGGTGAGGCTCACGCAGGCAGCCGCGAATGCCTCGCGCCCGTCGTCCATGATCCGGGCCGCGACAGCGTCGCCGGCATCTTCCGCGCCTGCCACGTCCCGCGCCCCGAACGCCGCTCCGCGCTCGCGAACCAGGTCAGCCAGCAGACCGCTCTCGCCGCGGTCGGCGGCCTCCCTGGCTCGCCTCGCGATGCCGCTTCCCGACGCGATGGCCTCCAGGTGGCCGGGCATCCCGCATCCGCATCGGGGGCCGTGCAGGTCGACAACCAGGTGCCCCAGCTCGCCCGCGGTCCCGTCCGGCCCGCGCAGCAGCCTGCCGCCGCTGACGATCGCCCCGCCAACCCCCGTCGAGACGGTGAGGTAGAGGAAGTCGTCGCAGCCGGCCGCCGCGCCGAACCGGCCCTCGGCAAGCGCGGCGACCTGGGTGTCCCTGTCGAGCGCCACGGGCAGGCCCAGGGCCTCCTCGATTCGCGCGGCCAGGGGAATGTCGTGGAACGTGAGGCCGAGGTTCGGCGGGTCGAGGATCATGCCCAGGCGGGGGTCGACTGGGCCCGGCGCCGAGATCCCGACCCCGACCGGCGGCGGTTGGGAGAACCTGCCGAGATCGTCTCTCACGCCACGAAGTGCCGCGATGCACGCGGCGACGATCGCCTCTCCCCCGTCGACAACCGGGGTGCGCGAGCGGCGCGGCGCGACGATCTCGCCCCCGGGACGCACGCAGGCGGCCCGGATCTGGGTCCCCCCGAGGTCGAGCGCCAGGACGCCGGCGGCGGCGAGATCGGTCACGCTCAACCCTTGACAGAGCCCGCGAGAAGGCCCCGGACGAAGAACCGCTGGAGCGCGAGGAACACCATGACCGGCACGATCATGGACACGAAAGCGCCCGCTGTCAGGAGCTGCCAGTCCTGGCCACGGGAGCCCGTCATCGACACCAGGCGCGAGGTCATGACGGCCACGTCCTGGTCCGTGCCCAGGAACGTCGTCGCCACGAGCAGGTCGTTCCAGACCCACAGGAACTGGAAGATCGCGAACGACGCGAGGGCAGGGATCGAGAGCGGCAGGATCAGGCGCACGAAGATCGTGAAGTGCGACGCGCCGTCAAGCGAGGCCGACTCGATCAGGTCCTTCGGAAGCTGGCTGATGTAGTTGTAGAGCAGGTAGGTCGCGAGGGCCAGCCCGAAGCCTGCATGCGCCAGCCAGACCGCCAGGAAGGTGCCGTTGAGGTGGATCGCGAGGTAGGCCTTGAGGACCGGGATCAACGCGATCTGGAGGGGCACCACCAGGAGCCCGACGACCGTGATGAAGAGGATCCTGCGGCCTGGAAACTCCATCCAGGCAAAGCCATACGCGGCAAACGCCGCGATCAGGATCGGGATGACGACCGCCGGGATCGTGACGGCGAGCGTGTTGAGGAAGGCCGTCCCCAGCCCGTCGCCGCCGAAGAGCACGGTGTTGTAGTTGTCGAGGGTGAACGCTCCCCCGCCGCCGGTGAAGGCCGTCCACCAGCCAGAGTTGAAGATGTCCTGCTTCTCGCGGAAGGAGGTGATGAACAGGCCAAGCGTCGGCACCGTCCAGACGACGATGAGGGCGAAGACCGCCAGGTTGATCGCCACCCGGGACCAGGTAATGCGCCGCATCGCAATCACCTCAGATCGCCCGGCCGCGGAACTGCCGCAGGTTGTACCAGATGACCGGCGTCACCGCGACCAGCAGGATGATCGCAAGGGCGGCGCCTCGACCAGCGTCGAAGAACGTGAACGCCTGCTTCCACATGAGGGTGGCGATGACCTGCGTGTTGAAGTTGCCGCCGGTCATCGCGGTGACGATGTCGTAGATCTTCAGGGTGAGGATCGCGATCGTGGTCGCGACGGTCACGATGGTCGGCCAGATCGTCGGCACAATGAGGCGGCGGAAGACCTGCCACTCGCTGGCCCCGTCGATGCGCCCTGCCTCG
>CAZKXK010000318.1:0-2567 GCA_964556585.1 uncultured Anaerolineaceae bacterium | reverse complement strand
CGCTCTGGGTGGCCGACCTGCGCCGGAGCCCCGACCGGCGCCGGCCCATCCTCCGCTGGGGCCTGACGGGTTTCGCCCTGGTCGCGCTCGGCTATCTCCCGCTGCTGCTCCACGAGCTGGGGTCCGGGTTCGACCAGACGCGCGCGGCGCTCGACTACCTGCGTTCCGGTGGCGACACGTCCGGCCCCGGCCTCGTCGTGCGGCTCCTGTTCGTGCCGCTGCGGGTCGTCGCCTGGCCTCTCACGGGCCTCGTGACCGACGCGCCGGCCATCTCGCTTGTCGCCATTCTGACCGTGTGCGTGCTCGTCGCCTGGAGGCTCGGGGCGTCGCGCGGGGCCGAAGCGATCGCGACGCGGTGGCTGACCGGCTGGGTCGTGTCCGCGACGCTGCTCCTGACGCTCTTCGTGGCGTCGCTGGCCACCGTGACACCACTCCCGGTCGATCATTACCACGCCTACGTTGATCCCGCCGTCCTGGCCCTGGTCGGCCTCGGCGCGGCCGCGCTCTGGCGGCGCGACGTTGCCGGGCGCGGCCTGGCGGTGGTCGGCGTCGCAGCGCTGGTCGCGTGGAACCTGGGTACCCAGCCGCCGGCCATGGCCGCGAACGGGAGCTGGCCCGACGCCCAACAGGCTGCGGCGCGGCTGGCGCCCGAGATCCGTGGTGTCCCGACGGCGCTCCTTGACGTGCCACCCTTCAAGCCGGTCACGGCGTACTCCTATCCGCTGGGGCTGCTGGGCGTGACGCCCGTGGACGTCACCATGGCCAGCCGGCTGGTCGTGATCTGCGACGACCTGTTCCAGGCGGTCGTGGGGGCGGCGTGCAGGGGCCCCGCAGAGGCAGCCGCGCTGGCGCAGGCGGGGATCTCGCAGCCCATCCTTGTCGACCGCTTCGCGCCGGCCCCCGGTCGGACGATCTCCGTCTACGACCGCGGCGCTCCGTGAACGCGCGAACGCCGGCGCCCCAGAACGCCGGCGTTCGCTGTGCCTGAGACCCGGAAGGGGAGGGGCCTCCCGGGCGCGGAACGTTCGATTTCAGCGGTTCGGCGGCCGCCGGGTGAGAAGGGCGGATGGTCGGCCGGACTGCAGCCCGCGATCGGCCGCCGGCGACCCGCCCACGACGGACGCGAGCGCCGCGATGCCCTGTCGGGCAGGCAGCGGAGCGTATGGTGGCCGGGCGCTCGGCGACGCCACGGGGCGCGCATAGCGGCGCATCCGCACGGCGAGGTAATACTCCATGACCTGGCGCACGTGCGCCTCGCCGAGGGCGTCATCCGCGCGGAGCGCGTACTCCACGCGGGCGGTCGGGTTCATGGTCGTGCCGCCGGACACGAGGCCCAGGTACTGCGGCGCGTCCGCGTCGTCGCGGATCTCGCGCAGGCCGCGCGCGAGCTTCGTGGCGGTCCCGAGCGACGGGGTCCGATCGCCGCGGACCAGCCGCGAGATCGTAGAATGGTCGACGCCGGACGCCTGCGCCAGCTGTCGCTGCGACATCTTCTTGGACTTGAGCTGGGCTCGAAGCCATTCGTTGAACGGCCGGCCGGTCTGCGTGGTCATGTCGGGCTTCGCGCTCCGTGGTCACGCGGGGGGTGCCGCGTCGGTGTCACTATCGGAAGTGGCGCACGCGGGAACCATGGCCCGTTGGTACCCCCGGTCGGCGCCGGTCGGCCCGGGTGCCGAGCCCGCGCCGGCGCCCTTCCCTCTCGCGTAGCGCGGCGTCAGCCGGGGGCGGGGATCTCCTCGCCCAGGTGGCCGCCTCCCCTGCGGAGCGGGGAGATCGCGTAGTAGATCCCCCCGATGACGATGATCGAGAACACGCTGATCGTGCGGTCCACGAGCGCGATCGTGGTGGCCTCCGTCAGCGGGATCCGGTAGGCAGCGGTCATGACGCCGACCACGCCCAGCTCCACGATCCCGAGGCCGGCAGGGCTGAGCGGGACTGCGGTGAGGAGCGAGCCGATCAGCGCGACGAAGACGGAACCGGAGAGGCCCAGGTCGACGCCGGGGAGGGCCAGCGCCCTGACGACGAGGTACAGCCGGAGCGACTCCGTGCCCCAGATCAGCCCGGTGACGACCACGAGGCCGGGAAGCGCCCGGATACCCACCGCCCCGAAGACCCCCTCCTCGAACCGGTCGTAGAGCTCCAGCAGCCG
The DNA here is from genome assembly GCA_964556585.1 of uncultured Anaerolineaceae bacterium. Lineage (GTDB taxonomy): Bacteria > Chloroflexota > Limnocylindria > Limnocylindrales > CSP1-4 > CTSoil-043. Next base: position 418 of record CAZKXK010000318.1, on the reverse strand, counting down.
CTCGCGCCGCGGGATGGGGAGCCCCACGAGGATCCGCCGCCCGAAGTTGCGCATCGTCAGGAGCAGGAGCGCCAGGACCACGACCACGCCCACGCCGATGGCGAAGACGAACTGGATCGACGGCGGCAGGCCGGACCGGAAGCTCCAGTAGCCGGCCGCGAGGCCGAGCATCGCGATCACGAAGAGGTCCAGGATCCGCTCGATGAAGACGGTCCCGAACGTTCGCGACAGCGAGGCCGCGCTGTTGATCTTCAGGAGGTAGGCGCGATAGACGTCGCCCAGCTTCGCCGGCACGAGACAGTTGACCAGCCACGACAGGAACAGGATGCGGGTGGCGTCAGGCGTGCCGAGCCGGAAGCCCGCACCGCGCAGGAGGAGCGCCCAGCGAAATCCCCGCAGGGGGAAGCCGGCGTAGAAG
>CAZKXK010000317.1:0-2591 GCA_964556585.1 uncultured Anaerolineaceae bacterium | reverse complement strand
GTGGCGGGCGAAAGCATGGCCCCGGCGCTCCGCCCGGGTGACTGGCTGCTCGTGGATCCCACGGCTGCCCGCTGGCCACGCCGCGGGACGCTCGTGGTGGTCCGCGAGCCGGAGAGCGACCTGGTCGTGGTGAAGCGCGTGGCCGGGCGCCCCGGGGATCGGGTCGCCCAGGGAGGCGCACCGCCCACGCTCCTCGGCCCCGCGGAAGCCTGGCTCGCCAGCGATGCTCCCGGCGCGGGGATCGACTCGCGTCGCTACGGGCCGGTCGACGCCGAGCGGTTGCTGGGCCGCGTCGCCTGGCGCTACGGGCCGCGCCAGAGGTTCGGGCGTCCCCGCTGATCTCGAACGCCGCCGGCGGCGCTACCCGCGGCTGACGCTACCCGCGGCCGGCGCTACCCGTGGCCGGCGGCACTACCCGCGGGCAGCCTCGAGCTCGCCCTGCGCGAGCGCGATCCCGGCCGCCTCGCAGTCGGCGGCAAACGACGCGAGGCCGTCCTCGCTGGTGTCCCAGCGGGATGGGAAGCCCACCAGCCGGTCGAGGCCAAGCTCCGCGTAGGCACCCAGGCGATCGACACGCGCCTGGCCGTCGGCGCGCATGTCGGCGTCGCGGCAATACAGCGAGAAACGCAGGGTGGCAGGATCGCGACCCTCTTCCTCGCAGCGCTGGCGTGCCACGGGGAGCGCCAGCCGCACCTCGTCCGGCTCGAGGAAGACCAGGTTGAGCTCGTCGGCGTAGCGCGCCGCGTAGCGGAACGTGACCTGCTGGCCATTGCCGCCGACGACGACGGGGATGTGGGCCTGGATTCCCTTCGGCACGTTGATGGCGCCCTCGACGCGCGCATAGGGCCCCACGTAGGTGGCGTTCCCGGGGCCCAGCATCCGCCGGATCACCTCCAGGTGGTCACCCAGCGCGCCGAGGCGATCGTGCAGGGTTGGGAAGCCGTACCCGTAGGTGAGCCACTCATCCTCCTTCCAGCCGGCCCCGATCCCGAGCTCGAAGCGGCCGCCGGAGATGACGTCGATCGTCGAGGCCATCTTGGCGGTGAGCGCGGGGTTGCGGAAGCCGGTGCAGATGACCATGTGGCCGATCCGGGCCCGCGACGTCGCCTGCGCCAGCGCCGCGAGCATCGTGAACGACTCGAAGGTGATCTCCTGGGTCGGGCGGGGCACGGTGGTGAAGTGGTCGAACACCCAGATCGACTCGAAGCCGAGCGTCTCGGCCTGCCGGGCCCGCGCGATCGCGGTGGTCCAGGCGTCCGCTGCCTGCCAGCCGTCGAACTCGCCCTTCCAACCCTGGGGAACCATCACCCCGATGTCCATGCCTGTCCTCACCCTTCTGCCACGACCACGGGGATCACGACCCGGCCGCGCGTCGACGCGCGAGCTCCCGGCCCGCGTCCCGGCTTCGAGTCCGCGTCCCCCGCTGTCGAGCCTATCATCGGCGCCATGGAGCTGCCGCCGCCATTCGACCCGAGCGTCCTCGCCCATCCCGACCCGGAGGCGACGCTCTCCGGCCCGCCCGCGCCGTGGACCACGCTTCCCGCTCCTGCGCATCGCGACGGCCCGCCGTGGTGGATGACCGAGATGATCGCGGCCGAGCCGGCGCTTTCCGGCCGCGTACTCCGCCGCCTCGGCGTCGTGCGGCGCAGCTCGGGTGTGCCGGGCGTTCCGCCGAAGCTCGAGGCGCCGGGCCGCGACACCTCCGCAGGCCGCCTCGCGGTGGCGATCCGGGCTGCCCTCCAGGCCGGCGAGCCGGTCGTGGTCACGGGGTGCGGCACGAGCGAGCACGGCGCGATGGCGTTCGCGGCGATCATCGCCGATGCCGCGGAACGTGCCGGCATCCCCGGCGCCGGTCAGCCGGGAGCCGTCGTGGCCCGCCAGGCATTCGAGGCGTCGCTGGCGCCCCAGCGCCGGGGGCTGATCATCGGAATCAGCCACGAGGGCGCCACCGGCGCGACGCTGGCCGCGTTGCGAGCCGCCGCGGCGCGCGGCGCGAGGATCGCCGCGGTCACGGTGAGCCGCGCGGCACCGATCGGGACGCTCGGTCCGCTGGTGCTCGAGACCGCCGAGATCGACCGCAGCTGGTGCCACACGATCGGGTACCTGTCCCCGATCCTCGCCGGCGTGGCGGTCGGAGCCGCCCTCACCGGTGAGAGCCGCGAGGCCGACCCTGCCGTGATCCGCGCGCTCCTCGACGCGGGCCCGGAGCAGGCACGGCAGGCGGAGTCGATCGCCGCCGCGCTGGCCGGCTGTCGCGAGCTGGTCGTCGTCGCGTCGGGCGCCGACCTGCCGGCCGGCCGCGAGCTCGCGCTCAAAGTGGAGGAGGCGACCTGGCTGCCGACGGCGCTTCGCGACACGGAGACCTTCCTCCACGGGCACCTGCCGGCGATGGACGCCGCGACCGGGCTGGTGCTGGTCCTGGCCGATCGCGCGGGGCGCGAGTCGCGCTCCGCCCGCGCGCAGCAGGCACTGGCGGCCGCAGCGCGGGTCGGGATGCGGCCGGCGGCGATCCTCGCCGGAGACCTGGATGCCGAGTGGCCGGCCTTCCTCGCCCCCGCCGGGCGCATCCTCGCGGCGGAGGCACCCACGCT
>CAZKXK010000316.1:0-2605 GCA_964556585.1 uncultured Anaerolineaceae bacterium | reverse complement strand
CCGTGTCGGTGGGCTCGGTCCTCGAGATCTGGTCGAGCGATCCCGTCACCAAGAGCGACATCGGCGCGTGGTCCACCAAGGTCGGCCACGAGTTCCTCGGCGTCCTCGGGGGCGAGGGCTACGAGCGCGTCTTCGTGCGCCGCCGCAAGTAGTCGCACCCGGGCCGCGTTCCGCCGCGGGCGGGACGCGGCCGTCGATCGTCGATGTCGGGCCGGGCGTCGCAGGAGTTGAAGCGCACATGTCAGAGAATCCGTCGGACGAGCGGGCCACGAAGGTCCTGGTGATCGCGACGCTCCTGTGCTCCTACCCGGGCATCGACGCGACGGGCCAGGCGCACATGGAGTACTCGCCCAACACCTACGTTCTCCCAACCCCCGACCCCGTGATGTTCACGGAGTCGTTCTACCTGTACTGCTTCGAGAAGGGCATCGACGCGATCCTCATCGCTTCCTGCGGGACCGACAGCCCCTACGTGGGCTCGTACGAGCAGCTGGCCGCCCGGGTCGGCTCGACGTACACGCGAATGAAAGAACGCGGCATCGACATCCGGCGCCTGAAGCTGACCGCCATCTGCAGCGTCTGCATGAAGGCATTCGTCAAGGAGATCAACGACATGGAGGCCCTCCTCGCGGAGATCGGCCCGGTCGATCGACAGGCCGCGGCGGTGGTGGCCTGATGGACACCTCCGTGGAGACCGATGTGCTGGTCATCGGGTCCGGCATCGCCGGCCTGCAGTCCGCGCTGGACCTCGCTGATCGCGGCTTCAAGGTGCTGGTCGCGGAACGCGAGGCGAGCACCGGCGGGAAGATGATCGCGCTCAGCAAGGTCTTCCCCACCATGGACTGCGCGAGCTGCATCACGACCCCCCGGATGTCGGCCGTCGCGCACCACGACAACATCACGACGTGGACCTACGTGGACGTGGAGTCGATCGTCCCGGCCGGAGACGGCTTCGTGGCAACGATCACCCAGAAGCCGCGCTACGTCGACGAGGACCTCTGCATCGGGTGCCGGCTCTGCGAGTACGCCTGCCCGGTGGAGGTGCCCCACGAGTTCGAGGGCGGGATGGGAGCCCGGCGGGCCGCCTACATCCCGTTCGGCACCGCCATTCCCCAGACCGCCCTGATCGACATCGACGCCTGCGTCTACTGCGGCAAGTGCGAGAAGGCCTGCCCGACGGACGCGATCGACTTCGCGCAGGTGCCTCGGACGCTGACGGTCAACGCCCGCTCCGTGGTCCTCGCCACCGGCTACAAGACGACCCCCCTGGACGCGAAGAAGGAGTATCGGGGCGGCTCGGCCACGAACGTCATCAGCGCCCTGGACATGGAGCGCCTGCTGGCCCCGAACGGCCCCTACGGGCGCGTGCTCCGGCCCTCGGACGGCAAGATCCCCGACAGCGTCGCCTACATCCAGTGCGCCGGATCGCGCGACGAGACGCTCGGCGTGCCGTACTGCTCCCGGGTCTGCTGCATGTACGCCATCAAGCAGGCGATGCTCCTGTCGGGCGCGCTGCCGATGGCGGACATCACGATCTACTACATGGACATCCGGACCTTCGGCAAGGGCTACGAGCAGTTCTACCAGACGGCCCGTTCCATGGGCATCAACTTCGTCAAGGCCAAGGTGGCCCGGATCGACGAGCAGGCGGAGGGCGACCTCACGCTGCGGGTGGAGATGATCGAGGAGGACGGCCGGGTGGTCGACGCGCCCCATGACCTGGTCGTGCTGTCGGTCGGCATGCAGCCGGGCGACGATCCGCGGCGCTTCATCAACGTGGACCTGGACCTCGACAAGTTCATCGCCACGCCCGAACCGAAGCTCGACGCCACGCTGACCAGCCTGCCGGGCGTCGTCGCGGCCGGGACCGCCCTGGGCCCGAAGGACATCGTGGACACCGTCGTCGAGGCGAGCGCCGCGGCCACCAAGGTCGCGCTCTATCTCGGGCCACCCGCGCTGGCGCTGGCCGACCAGACGAATCTCCACGTGGAGCTGCGCGAGCTGAGCGCCGCCGAGGCCGTCGTGGCCGCCGGGCTCACGGAGGTGCATGGTGCCTGAGGAGCCCGGACAGCCGCTCGACGCGTCAGGCGCGGCGGAGCGGATCGGCGTCTACGTCTGCCACTGCGGCGGCAACATCTCCGACGTGGTCGACGTGGACCGGGTCGCCACGGAGGCGGCCGGCCTGGAAGGCGTCGCCGTCGCGCGCCACATCATGTTCATGTGCTCCGACGAGGGGCAGAAGGCGATCATCGACGACATCAAGGATCTCGGCCTGGACCGGGTCGTCGTCGCCGCCTGCACCCCCAAGCTCCACGAGACCACGTTCCGCCGGGCCGTCGTCCGGGCCGGGATGAACCCCTACCTCTTCCAGCCCGCGAACGTCCGCGAACAGGCCAGCTGGGCGCACCCCCACAGCCCGCTCGCCGCGACGCTGAAGGCGAGCAGCCTGGTCCGGGCGGCGGTCGCCAAGGCACGCCTGCTGGAGCCGCTCGAGAAGGTCAGCGTGGCCGCAGTTCACCGGGCCCTCGTCCTCGGTGGTGGCGTCGCCGGGCTGCGGGCGGCGCTGGACCTTGCCCGGCAGGGTCTCGGCGTGACGCTGGTCGAG
>CAZKXK010000315.1:0-2621 GCA_964556585.1 uncultured Anaerolineaceae bacterium | reverse complement strand
GAGTCCACTGTCAGACGCCGGGTCGGATGCCCGCCGGTCGGGATCCGATCCGGACGCCATGCCAACGCGCTTCGAACCGCCCGTCACGGGCGGACAGGATGATCTGCCGCCTCCGCCGGACGAAGCTCCGCCCGAGGCATTCGACGGGCCGCGCATCGAGGCGCGAGAGGCTTCTCCGTTCGATCCGGAGCCCGTCGCCCTGGCCGAGCGCCAGGTCGCCGCGGCCGCCCTGGGGCAGCGCATCCTGGCCCGCCTGAACCCGGAACAGCAGCGCGCGGTTCAGACCACCGACGGCCCGGTCCTCATCCTCGCCGGCGCCGGCAGCGGCAAGACCCGCGTCCTTGCCCACCGCGTCGCGTATCTCATCGGCGTCCGGGCCGTGAGGCCGTGGCAGATCCTGGCCGTGACCTTCACCAACAAGGCTGCCGCCGAGCTGCGGGCCCGAATCACCGGCCTGGTCGGCGAAGAGGCGGGCCGCGAAGTCGCGATGGGCACTTTCCATGCCCTGTGCGCGCGGGTCCTGCGCCGCGACGGCGCGGCCATCGGCATCGACCCGCACTTCGTCGTCTACGACACGGACGACCAGCAGGCCTTGATGAAGCAGATCCTGCGCGAAGACGACCTGCCGATCACGGGCGAATACAAGCCCAGCGCGATCCTTGGCGCGATCTCACGGGCCAAGAACGAGATGATCGACGCCGACTTCCTGGCCCAGAACGCCCACACCCACCGCGAGCGCGAGATCGCCCGCCTGTACCGGCGATATCAGGTTCGGCTGCGCTCGGCCGCGGCCCTTGACTTCGACGACCTGCTGCTCGAGGCGGTCCGGCTCTTTCAGGAGGCTCCGGCGGTCCTCGAGCGGTACCAGGGGCGGTGGCGCTATCTCCACGTCGACGAGTACCAGGACACCAACCGGCCCCAATACCTGTGGGTCAAGGCCCTCGGAGCGGCGCACCACAACGTATGCGTGGTGGGCGACGACGACCAGTCCATCTACTCCTGGCGCGGCGCCGACATCCGCAACATCCTGGACTTCGAGCGCGACTATCCAAACGCGACGGTGGTAAAGCTGGAGCAGAACTACCGCTCCACCCAGCTGATCCTCGACGCTGCCCACGCCGTCGTCACCCACAACTCCTCGCGCAAGGACAAGAAGCTCTGGACCGAGAACTCGGGCGGGCGGGCCATCTCCCGGTTCGAGGCCTACAACGAGGAAGAGGAGGCGGAGTGGATCGCCCGCCAGATCGAGGAGCTGACGGGCGGCCGGGGCACGATCCTGACCCGTCGCGCCGATGAGGTCGTAGAGCATTGGGAGCGCCGCGACATCGCCGTCATGTACCGCACCAACGCCCAGAGCCGCGCCATCGAAGAGGCGTTCCTGCGCTACAACATCCGCTACCAGCTCGTGGGCGGGACGCGCTTCTACCAGCGCCGCGAGGTCAAGGACGCCCTGGCGTACCTCCGGATACTGCGCAACGACGCCGACCAGGTCAGCTTCGAGCGGGTCCTGAACGTGCCGGCGCGCAGCATCGGCGAGAAGAGCCTGGAAGAGCTGCGGACGTTCGTCGCTTCGGCGGCGGCGACTCAGGACGAGCCGCCGGTGACGTACTGGGGCGCCATCAACGCCGCGTCGGAGGGCCGGATCGCCGCCCTCGGGTCGCGCTCCCGCGGCGCGCTCGGCGGGTTCGCAACTCTGATCGCCCGGCTGCGGACGCGGATCGGCGTCCTGGGCCTGCCCGAGCTTCTGGACGCGGTGCTGGAGGAGTCGGGCTACAGGGCCATGCTCGCCGACGGCTCCGAGGAAGGCGAGGAGCGCTGGGCCAACCTGCTCGAGCTGCGGTCGGTCACGACCCGTTACGACGACCTGACCCCCGACGACGCCCTGGATCGGTTCCTCGAGGAGACCGCGCTTGTGGCCGATCAGGATTCGTACGAGGCCGGCGCCGACGCCGTGACTCTGATCACGCTCCACGCCGCAAAGGGCCTCGAGTTCCCCGTCGTTTTCATCGCCGGTCTGGAGGAAGGCGTCTTCCCTCACAGCCGTTCGCTCGACGACGAGAAGCAGCTGGAGGAAGAGCGGCGCCTGGCCTATGTCGGCATCACCCGGGCCAAGCGGCGCCTGTTCCTGTCGCACGCGGCGCGCCGCGCTACCTGGGGCCAGGGCGGCCTGTCGGTCCCGAGCCGATTCCTGTTCGAGATCCCGGCGGAGCTCATGACCGGACCGCGGCTCGAACGAGGCGAGGATTTCGACGACGACGTCGGCCAGGTGGATCCGGACCTCGTCTTCGGCCGGCGTCTGAGCAGCCGCTTCGGGACGCCGATCCGCTCGGGCGGCGGCGCGTGGCGGACCGGCAGCGGCCGGCCGGGCGCCCCCAGGGCGGGAGAGGAGTTCCATCCCAGCCGCGACCTGGGCGCGCGACGCGAGGCCTACGACGCGGGCGCTCGCTCCGGCAGCCTGGATGTTCCCCGGGGGAGCGGCGCCCCGGGCCGTCGCGCCGATGGCTCGTCCGGCGACCCCGACGCCGCGTCCGGCGGAATGGCTCGCGATCCCTACTTCGCCCCGCCGCCCCCCCGCCCCCCCCCCCCCGCCCCCCCCCCCCCCCCCCCCCCCCCCCCCCCCC
>CAZKXK010000314.1:0-2624 GCA_964556585.1 uncultured Anaerolineaceae bacterium | reverse complement strand
CCGAGCAGCCCGCCGATCGCGGTCCCGATCGGGCCGGCGACGGCGGTGCCGATGGCCATCCCGGCCGCGATGCCGACGCCCGTCTCCACTACCTCGAAGCTCCGGTCCTCCACCGGCCGGCCCAGGACCAGGTACGGGTGGTCCGGCTCCTCGGCGCGCTCCGGTGGTTGGGCTGGGCTGTCGGGCGGCTCGAGCGTCACGCGTGGCTGGCTCATGGCTGCCTCCTTCCGCCACGATCTACCACGTCGCCAGCCTGATCGCGAGTGCCGATCGATGCCGATGCGGGTGCCATCGGGCAGGCCGGTTCCGCGCTCGCCTCCGGCGTACACTGCCTCGACCGAACCCGATCGAGAGGCGAATGGCGTGGCCCAGGCGGAACCGGCTCCCGCGGCGGCAACCCGGGCATCCCCGCCGCCCCCGGCCGACCCGGCGGCCGGCCTGACGTCGGCCCAGGCGGCCGGCCTGACGTCGGCCGCCGCCGCCGACCGGCTCCGCCTCGACGGCCCGAACACGATCGGCGGCACCGGCCGCCGGACGCTCCTCGCCATCCTCGTCGCCCAGGTCGCCAGCCCGCTCGTGCTCATCCTTGTCGCGGCGAGCCTGGTCAGCCTGGTCGTGGGCGACGACGTGACGGCCGGCATCATCCTCTCGATCGTCGCCTTGAGCGCGCTGCTGGGCTTCGTCCAGGAGGCCCGGTCCGAAACCGCCGTGGCCGCCCTCCAGGCCCGCCTGACGCTGCACGCGACCGTCGTCCGCGACGGGGCCCGGCAGGAGGTCCCCATGCACGATGTCGTCCGCGACGACCTCGTCCTGCTCGGCGCGGGAGACATCGTGCCGGCCGACGTCCGGATCGTCGACGCCGACCACCTGTACATCGACGAGGCGTCGCTCACGGGCGAGTCGGCACCCTCGACCAAGTATCCCCGCGACCCCGCGCTCGGGCCGGCCGGTCCCGATGATCGCGATGGCCTCGCCTTCTTCGGAACGAGCGTGGTGAGCGGCACGGGCCGTGCCGTCGTCACGGCGACCGGCGCCCGCACCAGCTACGGGGAAATCGCGCGCCACCTCGCCGAACGGGCGCCGGAGAACGACTTCCAGCGCGGCGTTCGCGCCTTCGGCGGCTTGATCTTCCGGGTGACCACCATCCTCGTGATCGCCGTGCTCGCGATCAACCTGGCGCTGCACCGGCCCGTCCTCGACTCGCTCCTGTTCGCCATCGCGCTCGCGGTCGGCCTCACGCCGGAGCTGCTGCCGGCCATCGTGACGCTCAACCTCACCCAGGGCGCGCGGGCGCTCAGCCGGCGCGGCGTGCTGGTGAAGCGCCTGCCGGCGATCCAGAACCTGGGCAGCGTCACGGTCCTGTGCACGGACAAGACCGGCACCCTCACCGCCGGCAAGCTCGGGATCGTCCGCTCGGTGGGCATCGACGGTGACGACGCGAGCGAGGCGGCGCGCGCCCTGGAGCTCGGCTACCTGAACAGCCACTTCCAGACGGGCTTCACCAATCCGCTCGACGCGGCGATCCTCGCCGGAACCCCGGCGCCGGCCGACCTCGCGAGCTACCGCAAGCTCGCCGAGCTTCCCTACGACTTCACGCGGCGACTGCTCAGCGTCGTGGTCCAGCAGGCCGGAGACCCGCCGCTCCTGGTGACCAAGGGCGCGCCGGAGGCGGTCCTGCTCCGCTCGGGCAGCGTTCGCGAGGACCACGCCGCCCGGCCCATCGGCCCCGCCGAGCACGAGCGGCTCGCCAAGCTCGTCGACGGCGCCTCCGCGGACGGCTTCCGACTCGTCGCGGTCGGGTCCCGCGCGTTGGCACCCGAGGAGCTTGGCGTCCCGGGAGCGGATGGCAGCACCCGCCTGGCCGCGCCCGAGGAAGTCGAGCACCACCTCGTCTTCGAGGGCCTGATCCTGTTCAGCGATCCGGCCAAGGAGGGCGTCGGCGATACGATCGCCGAGCTGGGGCGAGACGGTGTCGCGCTCAAGGTCGTCACCGGTGACAACGATCTCGTCGCCCGCCACGTCGCGCAGCAGGTCGGCCTGGTCGTGGAAGGCGTCCTCACCGGCGAGGAGATGCGGGGGCTCACCCACCCTGCCCTCGTCGCCCGGGCGAAGCGCACCACGATCTTCGCGCGAGTCGACCCGGACCAGAAGCTCCAGGTCATCCGGGCGCTGCATGACGGGGGCGCGGTCGTGGGATACCTGGGCGACGGGATCAACGACGCGCCCGCGCTCCACGCCGCGGACGTCGGGATCAGCGTGGACAACGCGACCGACGTGGCGCGCTCCGCGGCCGACATCATCCTGCTCGAGCCGAGCCTCGCCGCCATCCACCAGGGCGTGGTGGAGGGCCGCCGCACGTTCGCCAACACGCTCAAGTACATCCGGATGGGCACGAGCTCCAACTTCGGGAACATGCTGAGCATGACCGGGGCTGCGCTGATCCTCCCCTTCCTGCCGATGACGCCCGGCCAGATCCTGCTCAACAACCTGATCTACGACGCGTCCCAGACGGCGATCCCGACGGACGCGATCGACCCGATGGTCGCCGCCGTCCCGGCCCACTGGGATGTCCACGCGATCCAGCGCTTCATGCTGATCTTCGGGCCGATCTCGTCGCTCTTCGA
>CAZKXK010000313.1:0-2645 GCA_964556585.1 uncultured Anaerolineaceae bacterium | reverse complement strand
CACCAGTACGTGAATAGGGCCACGTTGATCAGCCATGCCGGGCTGGTCGGCTTTCTCCTGGCCGCCGCCGTGACCAGCCGCTTTGGGTTCGAGACGGGGCTCCTGCTGCCGGTGGGGCAGGCCATTCCCGTCGAGAGCATCGGGACGGCCGGCCTGATCAGCGTCAAGAACCTCGCGTTCCAGGATCCCCAGGACAGCACCGGGCGCTTCACCGACTTCACGACCGACCTCGCGGTGTACCAGGATGGGCGCGAGATCGCCCGCAAGACGATCCGGGTCAACGACCCGCTGAGCGCGGCCGGCTACACGTTCCACCAGAACTTCTTCGGCCCGGCGATCGACCTGACGATCCGCGAGCGGGGCGGCAGCCTCCTGTGGTCCGGACCGGTCCCGCTCGACACGACTGCCGCGGGGCTCCCGACCGGCCAGCTGGTCGTCCCGGGTCGCGACGCCGTGATCCAGCTGGTGCTGGCCCATCAAGGAACCGCGACACCCCTGTTCGTGGTGGCGGTGCAGCCCACCGCCCTCGATGCGGCCGGCAATCCCAGCGCCTACCAGACGCTCTTCCAGGGTCTGGCGGGACCGGGTGACTCGGCCGCGCCCGCGAACGTCGACTTCACCGTCACGGTGGACGCCATCTCTGCCTACTCGGGGATCATCGTGCGCCGCGACCCCGGCGCCCCGCTCGTCTGGACAAGCTTCCTCCTCCTCGTGCTGGGTCTCGCGATCACGTTCTACTTCCCGCGGCGGCGCGTCTGGGCGCGCGTCGATCCGGCCGGCGAGGTGCGCCTGGCCGCTCACGCGGATCGCTACGTGGACCTGCGCCGGGAGTTCGGGTCGCTGCTCACGGACCTCGTCGGGCGGCGCCGGCCCCCTGGCTGACGCGCCCCGGTCCGCGGACCGTGGAGGGACCACGACGGGCGAGTTTCGATTGCGGGACATTTCGGAGTCGTCCGTGGCCGGGGGCTTGGACTGCCTGACCCGGTGCGGTAGGTTGCAGGCCTGATCCCGGATTCGTCTCCACGTCGGTCAGGCCGCGGAGCCCTGGAAGCTTCGCGACTCCGGCCCCAAACCCCCGACCACGCCCGCCCGTCGAGATAGGAGCCACATGTCCGCTCGCCACACGGCCATCGAGTCGATCTCGAACCACCGGGTTGCCTCGACCCAGGATTACCTCGCGCACGCCGGCGAGGAGATCTACGGCCAGTACGTGTTCCACGAGGCCGCCCAGCGGCAGTTCCTGGCCAAGCCGATCTTCAGGCGCCTGCGCCGGACGATCGAGGGCCTGGAGCCCTTCGACCCGGTGATCGCCGACGCCGTCGCGCACGGGGTGAAGGAGTGGGCCCTCTCGCATGGGGCCACCCACTACACCCACTGGTTCGTGCCGATGACCGGCTCCACGGCGGAGAAGCACGACTCGTTCCTGAGCCCCGCGGGCGACGGCCAGACCATCGCCGAGTTCTCCGGCCGGAACCTCCTGCAGGGCGAGCCCGACGCCAGCTCCTTCCCGTCCGGCGGCATCCGGGCCACCTTCGAGGCCCGCGGCTACACCGCCTGGGATGTCACGAGCCCGATCTACCTGCAGGTCGAGCCGAACGGCGTGACGCTCACCATCCCGACGGCCTTCGTCTCGTTCACGGGCGAGGCGCTCGATCACAAGATCCCGATGCTGCGATCGCAGGAGGCGCTGGGCACGCAGGCCCTGCGCGTCCTGCGCTGGTTCGACAACACCAGCGCCAGCCGGGTCTTCACGAACATCGGGCCCGAGCAGGAGTACTTCCTGGTCGATCGGCGCCTTGCCGAGCAGCGCCCGGACCTCGTCCTGACCGGGCGCACGCTGTTCGGCGCACCGTCCCCCAAGGGCCAGGAGCTCGAGGACCAGTACTTCGGCCCGATCCGCGAGCGGATCCTCGCCTTCATGATGGACCTGGATCGCGAGCTGTGGCGCCTGGGCATCCCGGCCAAGACCCGCCACAACGAGGTGGCGCCGGGCCAGTTCGAGATGGCCCCGGTCTACGAGCCCACCTCGGTCGGCTCCGACCACAACATGATCGTGCTGAGCATGATGCGACGCCTTGCGCCGCGGCACGGCCTGATGTTCCTGTCGCACGAGAAGCCGTTCGCGGGGATCAACGGCTCGGGCAAGCACAACAACTGGTCGATGGGCACGGACGAGGGGGAGAACCTGCTCGATCCGGGCCATGACCCGCACGCCAACGCGCAGTTCCTGGCCTTCCTCGTGGCCGTCATCCGGGCGGTCAACGCGCACGCCGACATCCTGCGCGCCAGCATCGCCGACGCCGGCCAGGACCACCGGCTCGGGGCCAACGAGGCGCCCCCGGCGATCATGTCGGTCTTCCTCGGCTCGCAGCTCGAGGACGTCATCGAGCAGCTGGAGAAGGGTGCCGCGTCCGCGTCGAAGAAGGGCGGCTCGCTGGAGCTGGGCGTCACGTCGCTGCCGGTCCTGCCCAAGGACGCCACGGACCGCAACCGGACCTCGCCGTTCGCATTCACCGGCAACAAGTTCGAGTTCCGCGCGGTGGGCTCCTCGGCCCCCATCTATTGGCCCCAGACGGTCCTGAACACCGCCGTGGCCGACTCCCTCTGCCAGCTCGCCGACGAGCTCGAGAAGCTCGACCACGGCG
>CAZKXK010000312.1:0-2646 GCA_964556585.1 uncultured Anaerolineaceae bacterium | reverse complement strand
ATCCAGAAAGGAACGTCCGGTGAAGCCCGAACAACGACAGCTCGGCACAACGGACCTCCGGATCTCGACGGTCGGCTTCGGCGCCTGGGCAATCGGCGGCGAATGGGCCCACGGCTGGGGACCCCAGGACGACGCCACCTCGATCGCGGCGATCCGCCACGCGGTGGAACTCGGCGTCAACTGGATCGACACGGCCGCGGTCTACGGCATCGGCCACTCGGAGGAGGTCGTGGGACGGGCACTGGGTGAGATCCCGGCCAGCGACCGGCCATACATCTTCACGAAGGCCGGCGTTGTCCCCGACCCCGGTCGACCGTTCCAGGAGCCGGTTCGCAACCTGAGGCCGGCGTCGATCCGGCGTGAGGTCGAGGCCTCGCTCGCCCGCCTCGGGGTGGATCGGATCGACCTCTACCAGTTCCACTGGCCGGACCAGACCGGCACGCCGATCGAGGACTCGTGGGCCGAGATGGGCCGCCTCGTCGACGAAGGCAAGATCCGCTACGCAGGCGTCTGCAACTTCGGTGTGGAGCTGCTCGCGAGCGCCGAGGCGGTTCGCCACGTCGACTCGCTCCAGCCACCCTTCTCCCTGATCCGGCGTGACTCCGGTGCCGATGTCATCCCCTGGGCGGCCGCCCACGGCACGGGCGTCATCGCCTACAGCCCGATGCAGTCGGGGATCCTGACGGACACCTTCTCCGTCGAGCGCGTCGTCGCCATGGCGGACACCGACTGGCGCCGCCGGGCGCCCAACTTTCGTGGGCCGGCGCTCAGCGCCAACATCGCACTGCGCGACGCGCTGCGGCCGATCGCCGAGCGACACGGAACGTCGGTCTCCGCCGTCGCGATCGGCTGGGTCCTCGCGTGGCCGGGTGTGACCGGCGCGATCGTCGGCGCGCGAAGCCCCGAGCAGGTCGATGGGTGGATCGGCGGCAGCGGGATCCGGCTGACCGAGGACGACCTCGCCGAGATCGCCATCGCCGCGACGGCCGCCCATGCCGGCAGCGGCCCGCTCCTTCCGCCGCTCGCCGCGAGCGGCCGGTCGTCCCACCAGTGAGGAGCCCTGAGATGTCCACGTCCCGAATCCACCGCGGCCCGAGCTCGGGCACCGAACACATCCATCTCGCGAGGACCCGAGATGCTGCGGCCACGCCGCGCTCCCGCGTGGCGATCCTCGGAACCGGCAAGATGGGCTCGGCCATCGCCGCAGGACTCGCCGAAGCCGGCTTCGAGTTGACCCTCTGGAACCGGACCAAGGAGCGGGCCCTGGCCCTGGGGATCGGCCGTGTCGCGGACTCGCCGGCCCTGGCAACCCGCGACGCGGATGTCGTGATCAGCAGCCTGACCGGCCCGGACGCCGTGCGGGCCGCCTACCTGGGGCCGGCCGGGGCGCTGGATGCGGCGGAGGGCACCCTCTTTGTCGAGATGAGCACGGCCGGTGCCGATCTCGTGGCCGTGCTCGCCGAGGAGGTGGCGAAGGCGGGCGGTCGTCTCGTCGACGCCCCGATCCTCGGCGCTCCGCCGGTCGTGCGGGACGGGAAGGCCGCGATCCTCGTGGGCGGCGACGAGCGCGACGTCGGGCTGGCCCGTCCGATCCTCGAAGTCCTCGGAACGGTCCGCCATGTCGGCCCCCTGGGCAGCGGGGCACGCCTCAAGCTCGTGGCCAACAGCATGCTCGCCGACGTGATCCTCGCGGCCGCGGAGCTTCAGGTCGCGGGGGAGCGCTTCGGCCTCGACCCCGCTGACGTCTTCTGGGTTCTGGCTCGCATGGCCCCCGTGATCACGGCCCGCCGCCCCGGCTTCGTCGAGGACCGGCACGAGCCGACGCTCTTCGCGCTCCGCGACCTGCGCAAGGACCTCGACCTGGCCATCGCGTTGTTCGGTCAGTCGGCAGTTCAGGCGCCGCTCACGCTCAAGGCCCAGGAGCTCGTCGCCGCGGCGGCGAGCCAGGACGGTGAGCTGGACATCACCGCGGTCGTGCGGCCCTATCGGCGGGCCAGCCTGAAGGCCACGCCGGTCCCCGCTCGGTCGCGAGCCTAGCGGACATCGGGGACGGGGGTCCGCGACATATCAACGCGCCGAGCGATAGTGAGCAACGGCAGGATGTCGCGAACGACCGCTCCGTCCTGTTGGCCACGCCTTGACCAAGGTGGCCGATGCGACCAGGCCTCTGCCTGGGAGCCTAATCAGCGGAGCGACGATTCAACCGCCGCGGGGCCTGCGCTTGGTCGACCCTGCCCGACGCGGAGTACTCGCCTGGCGGATGTTCGAGTCTTCGTCGACCTCGATGCCGTGCTTCTCCGCGGCATTGAGGATCTTCTGCCGGGCGCGCTCCTTGGCCGCTTCGCTTTCGAAGTCGGTCTGATTGAAGCGGGCGATCGCGTTCCGCACGTGCGACTCGTCGTGGATCGGGAGGTGTTCCCCGCCCTTCGAGTCGACATACGCGAACTGTGTGGAGCGGAGCCTGTCGCGGTCCTTCGCGTCGAGTTCAGGCATGGTGCATCTCCTTGTCCCGGCGGGATTGATCGGCGCACTGCGGAGCGAGTGCAACCGGGGTCCCCGTTCCCATCGAACGTAGAGCCTAGCGTTGGCGTCACCGACGGAGTCGCTGTCGGGCGTCGTGAAGCGATGAGGGAGGCTCTGATGGAT
>CAZKXK010000311.1:1934-2656 GCA_964556585.1 uncultured Anaerolineaceae bacterium | reverse complement strand
AGGCTGCTGAAGAGCTCGTCGCGCTTCTCGCGCCGCTCCTCGTAGAGCGCCACCTTCTCCGACAGGATCAGGCGGTTCGCCTTCCGGTTGACCTCCAGGATCTTGAGGCGGAGGCGGCGGCCAACGTACGGCTGCAGCTTTTCGGCGATCTCCTGGGCAGCGTCACGGGGCTGCTCGTTCTGGGGCCGGCGCGGGAAGTCGACGATCTGGCTGATCGGAACGAACCCGCGGATGCCGCAGTCGACGATGAGACCGCCCTTGTTGTGGTCGATCACGGGCGCCTCGATGATGACTCCCGTCTCGAACTGCTCCTGCATGGAGCGCCACTTGCGCTCGAGGCCGGCACGCCGCAGGGAGAGGACCACGTGGCCTTCCGGCGACTCCGGCTGGAGCACGTAGACGAGGACCACGTCGCCCACGGCAAGGACCGGGGAGCTCTCCGCGTTCCGTCCATAGAGCTCGCGGTTGGAGACCACGCCCTCGCTCTTCGCCCCGATGTCGACGAGGATCTCGTCCTTGTCGATCCGGACGATGGCACCCTCGACGACGTCGCCGTGCTTGAAGCTCCGGATGTCGGTGTCCTGCTCCGCGAGCAGCTCTTCCATGGTCGAGGGCTCAGGCCGGGACACCGCCGGGGCGGACTCGATCTCGGGCTCCTCGGCGCTGGGTGCGTCGGCGAGGTCCTCGGCGGTCACGCCTTCGGCGACGGCCTCCGCCACGGG
>CAZKXK010000311.1:0-1834 GCA_964556585.1 uncultured Anaerolineaceae bacterium | reverse complement strand
CTCGGCGACGGCCTCCGCCACGGGCTCGGCGACGGCCTCCGCCACGGGCTCGGCGACGGCCTCCGCCACGGGCTCGGCGGACGCGGTCACGGACGGTTCGGTGGTCTCGGCGGCCACGTCGGCGACCATGGTCGCCGGTTCTGCGACGGCGGCCCCTTCGGTGGCATCTGCCTCCGACGTGGTCTCCGGCGTGGTCCCTGCCAGCTGCTCTTCGGTCAAGGGTCTTCCTACCTCTGTCGTGGAGTCCGCCCGAAACGAGGACGACGGCCGAGCCGTGCTCGCGCCGTCGTCTTTGGTCGGGTTCGGTCCGGGCGCCCTGC
Organism: uncultured Anaerolineaceae bacterium; assembly: GCA_964556585.1. Lineage (GTDB taxonomy): Bacteria > Chloroflexota > Limnocylindria > Limnocylindrales > CSP1-4 > CTSoil-043. Next base: position 1,514 of record CAZKXK010000311.1, on the reverse strand, counting down.
GTGCGGTCCGCTCCTCCGCTGCGTCGGTCGGAAGCTGTTCGGCTGTCGAGCCCTCGCGGGGCCGCGCGAGTCTAGCACACGACTCTCGGCAGGTACAATCCGCGAGCCGTGCCCGAGCTGCCCGACCTCACGATCCTGGCCGAGGCCTTCGGCGCCGCGCTCGTCGGCCGGCCGATCGTCGGAGCGAGCGCCCCGAACCCGCTCGTGCTCCGGGCGACGCCTGCCGAGCTCGCCGCGCTCGACGGCGATCTGCTGCGGAACGTGCGGCGGCGCGGCAAGTTCCTCATCCTCGAGACGGATCGAACCAGCATATGGGCGTCACCGATGCTCACCGGGCGATTCGCGATGGTTGCCCCGGGATCCGCCCGCCCGCGGGCGTCCATCACGCTGCGCTTCGGCCCCAGGGTAGGCCCCGGGCAGACACGGCCGGCGCCCTGGACCCGCGACGCCGGCTGGATGCCGCACCTGGATGCCGATGTCGAGCTGCGCTACCTCGACCCGACCCGGATGGGCAAGCTCTACCTCGTCCCCGTGGCGACCCCGCGCAGCGTGCCGGGCGCGGGGGCGGCCGAGCTCGGACCGGACGCCGATGACCCGGCCCTGACCGTCGAGGACTTCCGGGCCAGGATTCGCCGCCACCCGGGCGAGATCAAGGGCCTCCTGCGGAACCAGTCGTTCGTGGCGGGGATCGGCAACGCCTACAGCGACGAGATCCTCTGGGGGGCCCGGCTGAGCCCGTTTCGGCGCCGGTCGACCCTCGCGGCCGAGGAAGTCGACGCCCTGTACATGGCCATGCGCGAGACCCTGGCCGCGTCGATCGAGATCCTCCGGGCGCGCGTCCCACCGACCTTCGAGAGACAGGTCCGGGATCACCTGAAGGTCCACCTCCGTGGCGGCCAGCCGTGCCCCCGCTGCGGGGCGCTGATCAGCCAGGTCGGCGGGCGCGAGGCCACCTCGTACTGTCGAGCGTGCCAGCGGTGACGCCGCTTCCGCCGGGCGGGGCGCGGGCTACGGCAGACGGAGCACCTGCCCGACCCGGATGAAGCTGGGGTTGGTGATCCCGTTGAGCTTCGCGAGCGCCGTCGAGGTGGTCCCGAAGCGGGCCGCGATCGCGCCGAGCGTGTCACCCGGCTTGACCGTGTAGGTGCCACCTCCGGAGGGCGCCGGCGACGAGGACGCGCGAGGCGTCGACGAGGGTCCCGCCGTTGGAAGGGGTGTCGGAGAGGGCGCCTGGGACTGGCTCCCCGGCGATGCGACGGCGCTCTCCGTCGCAACGGGCGCGGGCGAAGCAGTCAACGACGAGGCGGCCAGGCCATTCCCGCCGGAGCTCGGCCCTGGAGCGCCGGGTCCACGTGCCAGCAGGAACGCGCCGATCGCCGCGGCGACGACGACAACGCTCGCCGGCGCCGCCAGCCGCCGCAGGCCGCGCCCCTCGATCGTGACGCTGATCGGACCGCGATCCAGCACGATCGGCAGCATCGGCGCGAACGGCCCGGGCCGTGCCTCGACGAACC
>CAZKXK010000310.1:0-2659 GCA_964556585.1 uncultured Anaerolineaceae bacterium | reverse complement strand
AGCCCAGCCCGTCGGGGGCGTAACCCGTCATCATCAGGCCCCGGGAGAACCCCGGAGGCAGGAGGGAGAACGACTCATGGACCATCTCGGCGCAATCGCCGCCCTCGGCGTCATCGGCCCCGGCATCGGCATCGGCATCCTCGCGGGCCTGTCCAGCACCGCGATCAGCCGGAACCCCGATGCCGCCGCCCAGATCCGCGGCCTGGCCATCATCCTCGCGGCGTTCGCCGAAGGGCTCGGTGTCCTGGCCGTGGTCGTCGGCCTGCTGGCCATCTTCATCAAGTAGGCGACGAGCCGGAGTCTGAGCGTGGCAATCGTCGACGCCGGGCAGGCGGCCCGCGAGGTCGTCCGCCTCCAGGCCGACGCCGCGACCGGCGGGTTGACCATCAACCTGTTCTGGATCATCGTCGCGGCTCTCAACTTCCTGGTCTTCTTCGCGGTGCTGTACCTCATCGTCCTCAAGCCGATCGGGGTGACGCTGCGGGAGCGCCGGGCGCGGATCGAGCAGGGCATCCACGACGCCGACCAGGCCCGGATCGAGCGCGCCGCCGGCGAGGCGGCCGCGGTCACCGAGCTCAACGCTGCGCGCCGCGAGGCGCGGGAGATCCTCGAGCGCGCCCAGAAGCTGGCCCAGGAGAGCAGCGCCGCGGACGTGGCAGCGACACGCGAGGAGCTGGCGCGGATGCGTGAGCGCGCGTCGGCCGAGATCGAGGCGGAGAAGGTCCGGGCGATCGCCGCTCTCCGGGCCGACGTCGCCACGCTCGCCCTCGATGCCGCCGGCCGGGTCGTGCGCGAGACGATGAGCAGCGATCGGCAGCGACGCCTGGTCGAGGAGTTCCTTGCCGAGTCCGCGGTCGGCGGGCCAGCCGCGGGCGGCGCCCCTGCCGACGAGCCTGCCACCTGATGGCAGCCCCGACGACCGCGGCGCGCCGATACGCCGAGGCTGCGCTGGAGATCGCCCGCCGCGACGGGACGCTCGACGCATGGCTGGTGGAGCTTCGCCTGGCCGTGGAGCTCGTCGGCGCGGATGCCGCGGCCACGGTCGTGGACAACCCGGCGATTGCCTGGGTGCACCGCCGCGCCATCATCACGGGCCTGCTGGGATCCCGGGTGGGCGCCCTGACCCGGAACCTGGTCCTCCTGCTGGCCAGGCGGGGCCGGCTGGCGATCCTGCCGCGCGTCGCGGATGAGTTCGCCCAGATCGTGGACCGGGAGCATGGGGTCGTCATCGCGAACGTCACGAGCGCCCAGTCACTCGAACCTGCCGAGCTTGCGGCCGTCGCCGCGCGCATCCAGGCCACGGCCGAGCGGCGCGTCGAGGTCACGGCGGCGGTCGATCCCGAGCTGATCGGGGGACTGACCGTCCGCATCGGCGACCGACTCATTGATGCCAGCGTGCGGGGAGGGCTTGCGCGGCTCCGCGCCAGCCTCGTCGCCGGAGCCCACTGACCCCGCACCCGAACGGAGCACCGAATGGCCATCCGATCCGACGAGATCATCAGCATCATCAAGGCGAACATCGACAACTTCGATCCGACCGCGGAGACGCGCAACATCGGCACGGTCGTCGAGGTCGGTGACGGCATCGCCACGATCTACGGGCTTGAGGGCGCGCTGGCGTCCGAGCTCCTGGAGTTTCCCGGCGGTGTCATGGGCATGGCCCTGAACCTGGCCGAGGAGACCGTCGGCGCGGTCATCCTGGGCGACGCGACCGCCATCAAGGAAGGCGACATCGTCAAGACCACCGGCCGGGTCGTGGAGGTCCCGGTGGGCGCCGCGCTGCTGGGACGCGTGGTGGACCCGCTGGGCCGGCCCCTCGACGACAAGGGACCCATCGCGACGACGAAGGTTCGCCCCGCCGAGCGGATCGCCCCCGGCGTCATTGCCCGCCAGGGCGTCGACACGCCGGTCCAGACGGGCATCAAGGCCATCGACGCGCTGATCCCCATCGGCCGCGGCCAGCGCGAGCTGATCATCGGCGACCGCCAGACCGGCAAGACCGCGATCGCGATCGACACGATCATCAACCAGAAGGGCCAGGGCCTGGTCTGCATCTACGTCGCGATCGGCCAGAAGCTTTCGACGGTCGCCTCCACCGTGGCGATCCTGGAACGGCACGGCGCCATGGACCACACGATCGTGGTCGTGGCCGGCGCCGGCGATCCCGCCCCGCTCCAGTACCTTGCCCCGTACGCTGGCGCGGCGATGGGCGAGGAGGTCATGGAGAACGGCGTGGAGGTCCCCGGCCAGGGCCTGGTGAAGGACGCCCTGTGCGTCTACGACGACCTCAGCAAGCACGCCTGGGCGTACCGCGAGATGTCGCTCCTGCTCCGTCGGCCGCCTGGCCGCGAGGCCTACCCCGGCGACGTCTTCTACCTGCACAGCCGCCTGCTGGAGCGCTCGGCGCGCCTCAACGATGACAACGGGGGCGGATCGCTGACCGCGCTGCCGATCGTCGAGACGCAGGCCGGCGACGTGTCGGCGTACATCCCAACGAACGTCATCTCCATCACCGATGGCCAGATCTTCCTGGAGACCGACCTGTTCAACGCCGGCCAACGGCCCGCCCTGAACATCGGCATCTCCGTCTCGCGGGTCGGCTCCGCGGCCCAGACCAAGGCGATGAAGAAGGTCGCCGGACCGCTGAAGCTGGACCTGG
>CAZKXK010000309.1:0-2766 GCA_964556585.1 uncultured Anaerolineaceae bacterium | reverse complement strand
GGGGGCCGCCGGTGGTGGGGGCCGCGGGGGCCGGGGGTGGGGGGGGGTGGTGGGGGGTGTGGGCGGGTGGTGGCGGGGGAACGTCGCGGCCGCACGTGGCGGCCCGGCGGTCAGGCCAGGGACACGATCCGCAGTCCGAACGTGCCGCGCGGGGCAGTGACGACCACCGAGTCGCCTGCCCGACCCCCCATGAGCGCGCGGCCGATGGGCGAGCTGCTGCTGATGCGACCGTCGGCCGGTGCTGCCTCGTGGGTGCCCACGATCGTGTAGGTCTCCTCGCCCTGATCATCCGTGACCGTGACCGTCGTACCCAGGCTGACGTGGCTCGTCGACGCTCCCTCGATCTGGACGGCGTCGCGCAGGAGCGTGGTCAGGTGCTCGATCCGTCCCTCGAGGATGGACTGCTCCTTGCGCGCGGTCTCATATTCGGCGTTCTCCCGGAGGTCGCCCAGCTCGCGGGCAGCGGCAATCCGGGCGATCACGACGGGTCGTTCGGTCTCGGTGAGCTGCGCGAGCTCCGAACGGACGTTGACGATGCCGCTCGCGGACAGGTATTCGGTGCTGGTCATGGTCGGGCGTCTCCGGGTATCGCGCGAGGGCAGTGGTGGAAAGCCAGTCTGACACGGCGCGGGAAACCTGGCCCGCGGAGCGCCGGCCGAGTGTGATTCGCAGACGATGATGCGCGATCGGCGAGCCCGGCCATCGACCGACGCGCCTTGACGTCGCCGGCGTCGCTGCCGTAGCCTCCCGCGCCATGGGCGACGAGTTCCGCTATGCGCACGCCGGGACCCAGGCCAACCCGCCCGGCCCGGGCGGGACCCCACGCCCGGTCAACGAGGCGAACGTGCTGCGGGCCTTCTTCCGGGACGACCGGCTCGTGACCATCCCCGCCCGCGCGAAGAAGCGGGCGATCGTGCTCCGCTATCTCCTGGAACGGTGTTTCGTGGAGGATCGCTCGTACCCGGAGAGGGAGGTCAACCAGCGCCTGGCCCTGTTCCATCCGGACGTCGCGGCCCTGCGTCGGTACCTCGTCGATGAGGGCCTGGTGACCCGCGAGGCCGGCTCGTACCGGCGGGCCTGACGCGCAACGATGCCAGGTGGACCAATCCCGGCTGCCCGAGGCAGCGCCATCCCGAGGCAGCGCCATCCCGAGGCAGCGCCATCCCGTTACAGTCCGCGCATCCGCCCCCCGAGCAAGGAGAATCGATGACCGAGTCCCCCGGCCGAATCGCTCCAGCCTCCGTCACCGCGTTGTGCGCCGGGCTTGCCGGGCGCGCCATCGCGCCCGGGGACGCCGAGTACGAGCTTGCCCGCCAGGTCCACAACGCCAGCGTCGACCGGCACCCGGGCCTCATCGTCCGGGTTGCGAACGCGGCCGACGTGTGCCGCACCGTCGGGTTCGCGCGGGAGGGGGGACATCGGCTGACCGTGCGTGGAGGGGGCCACAGCCCGGCCGGCCACGCCGTCGCGGACGGCGCGATCATGGTCGATCTCTCCGAGATGCGCGGCTTCGAGCTGGACGCCCGGCGCCGGCGTGCGTGGGCAGAGCCGGGCCTCACGGCCGGCGAGTACACCCGCGCCGCGGCGGCCCACGGCCTGGCGACCCCGTTCGGCGACACCGCGTCGGTCGGGATCGCCGGGATCACGCTCAGCGGCGGGATCGGCTTCCTGGCCCGCAAGCACGGCCTGACGATCGACCACCTGGTCTCCGTCGAGCTGGTCACGGCGGACGGCAGCCTGCTCGCCGTGAGCGAGACGTCGCACCCGGACCTGTTCTGGGCGGTTCGCGGGGGCGGCGGCAACTTCGGGATCGTGACCCGCCTCCAGTACGCGCTGCAGCCGGTCGACCTCGTGCTCGGCGGTGCGCTCTTCCTGCCGGCCACGCGCGACGTGCTCAGGGGGCTGGTTCCCATCGCGGCCAGCGCGCCCGAGGAGCTGACCACGATCGCGCTCCTCATGCCCGCTCCGCCGCTCCCGTTCATCCCGGCCGACGCCCACGGGCGGCCGACCATCGCGATCCTCATGGTCCACGCCGGTGACGTCGAGGACGGCCAGCGTGCGGTGGCCCCGTTCCGGGCACTGGCCAGGCCGATCGCGGACGTCGTCCGACCCATGCCCTACCCTGCCATCTACGAGCTCACGGCCGAGGCCGGCCGGCGGACCCCCAGTGTCCAGCGATCGCTCCTCCTGGACGCGCTCGAAGATTCGAAGGTGGAGACGATCCTCGCCCGCATGGCGGCACCAAGCTCGCCGCTCGCGATGACCCAGATCCGGGTCCTCGGCGGGGCGATGGCCCGGGTCCCGAACGCGGCCACCGCGTTCGGCCATCGGGGCCGCTCCATCATGGTGACCGTCATCACGCCCTTCGCGGATGTCGCGGAGCGGGACCGGCACGTGGCCTGGACACAGGACTACGCGGACGCGCTCGGGCTGCACGACGCGGGGGCCTACGCCGGCTTCCTCGATGACGAAGGTGAGGCCCGTGTCCGGTCGGCCTACCCGGCGGCCACCTATGGACGGCTCGCCGAGATCAAGCGGCGTTACGACCCGGACAACGTCTTTCGCGCCAACCAGAACATCGTCCCCGCGGTCGCCCGCCGCCAGGACGGGGCGTCGACGGGGACACCCGCCGGGTAGTCGCGCTGGGTCCGGGCCGGCGCGCTGGACGTTGCGATCCGTGCACCCCGGCGCGCGGGGAGGCGGCGATCCGGACGGCCCGGCGCGCGGGGACGCGGCGATCCGTGCGGCCCGGCGCGCGGGGACGCG
>CAZKXK010000308.1:0-2785 GCA_964556585.1 uncultured Anaerolineaceae bacterium | reverse complement strand
ACGCACGCGAACCCGTTCGGCAGGAAGGGTACCAGTCGCCGTCGGCGAGCTCGAGCGAGGTCTGATCCGGCAGCTTTCCGTTCACGCGGGTTCGGTCCGCGGTGACGAGCGCGCGTGCTGCGAACGTGTCGAGGCGTCTCGCGCAGCCGACCGCTGCGCGTGTCGCCACCCTGGCTTCGCCGGAACCGAGCGTGGCGACACGCGCTGGCTGCGTGGTCACGCTTCTGCTGCTACCCGCGGATTCGTCCCCGGCCGAAGTACCCCAGGACGAAGAGCACGATCAGGACAACGACGACGATCGTGACGATGCTTCCCATGGTGTGCCGCCTCTCGATGGAGGCCCGCGTGCGCACGCCTGACCGGGCCGGTGCAACGCACCGCCTGGGGCGGCCACTCGGGCAGACCTGACTCTGCACGCCGGACGCGACATCGTCATGACACTCGGTCATCCGTTCGGGACAGCCGGATGAAGGGACTGCCGTTCGCGGGCGACGATGATGAAGCGCGGACTCACCCAGGGGGTCAGCGGGGCAGTCGGCGTTTGGCCGGAGAATCGGCGCTGGCGGAGATCCAGACGCCGGTCGCGCCGTTGGTCAGGGTGGTTCCTGCGTTCGCGGGGGCGGCCGGGATGTGGCCGGGCGGTTCGCACCAGGGCTGCCCGCGCCCCAGTGCCACCAGCGAGGACGAGCGTTGAAGGCGGCGCCCAGCACCAGCAACCAGGCGGTCCCGGCCAGGAGACCGCCGACGACATCCGTGAGGTAGTGGTAGCCGAGGTAGATGCGGCTCACGCCGACCGCGAGCGCGAGCACGATCGCGCCGACCAGCGCCACCAGGCCGACCCGACGACCAATGACGGACCACACGATCAGGGCGAGCGCGACGTAGAAGATGATTGCGTTCATGGTGTGGCCGCTCGGGAAGCTGTAGTCGGGCAGCACCTTGGCCCACGGGAGCCTCGGCCGTGGGCGCTCGAACCAGAGCTTCATGACGCCCTGCATGAGGATGCTGCCGCCGCTCGCCACCCCCAGGAAGAGAACGCCGCCGTAGCGCTGTTTCCAGGCCAGCCAGGCAACGACCACCACGAGGATCGGCCCGATCACCATGACCGTTCCCATGTCCGTCAGGGCGTTCATGAGGGCGTCCAGGGGCGGTGAGGCGATCCCGTGGAGGAAGGGGGTTGCCCACGTGTCGAGCGCGAACACCTCCTGCGTGCGGACACCCTCGGCCACGACCCCCAGCACGACCAGGCACGCGATCAGGCCGGCGAAGCCCCCGACGAGCGTGATTGTCGCGAGAGCCGCCGCAGGGCGAAGCTCCGGCGCGGACACGGCCGGGCTGACGGCAGCGACCCGAGCAAGAGGCCCGCCTTCGGTGGCCGGGCCGGCCTCGCTCTTCGGACCGGCGTCGCTCACGGGCGAGCCGTCACCCGGCGACCGGCGAGGAACGGCGCGACAACCTCGATCCGTGACGCGCCGGCCTGCCCTTCTTGGGGTGGGCGGAGGATTGCTCGGCCCAGGCACCCGGTCTCGTCAGCCATGTATACAGGCTCAGGGCGAGGGTGCCACCGAGCGCGCCCCCGAGGATGTCGCTCGGATAGTGCGCGTTGAGGGCCATGCGGGCGAGCCCCACGAGCACGACCCAGACGATCACGAGCACCGTGAACGCGACCCTCACGACGGGCGGCCGGGAGCTCCGCCAGCCCCTGATCGTGATGATGCCCAGGATGGTCAGTGCCTCGAGCGTGTGACCGGACGGATAGCTGTACACGACGCCGGGGACCCCGGGGTCGGTGCCGGACGGGCGAGGCCGACCGACGAGCTCCTTGATCCCCTCGCTCCCGAGCGTGACGGCAGCGAGCATGAGGAGCACGAGGAGGGCTTCGCGGCGCCGATGCGTGGCGACGAGCCAGACCACCATGCCAAGGCCAATCACGATCAGTGGGAGGTTCGCCGAATCGGAGAGGCCGCTCCAAACGTTGGGCAGGCCATCGAGCGTGCGCGCGAACGCGAGGATGGGCGAATCGAACGGCATGACGAACCGGCCCGCCACGGCAATGGTGAGCATGACCAAGGCAAGCAGACTGAGGAATGCGATCGCAAGCGTGCGGGCGTTCGCCCGTCCATCGCTCGACGGGTCCAGGGCGCCGGAGCCGCCGGGTCCGGGCGTCGCGGGCACGGTCATCGTCGTGACCCGGCAACGGGAGCGGCCAGCGGGTCGGCTCTGACGCCACCCTGCCGGCGAGCACCCGAGCGGGCAGTCTCGCGGGGCGAGCCGGCGGCAGCCTCAACGACCTCGGGGCTCGGCTCCGGTCGGGGAGGAACGGACCCGGATCCGGCCCCGGCAAGGAGGTCACGTTCGACCTGCAGCCGGAGCCGGAACAGGATGTCCCATTCGTCGGTCGGAACGGCCAGGATCATCAGCCTGTCATCGATCGCCGCGAAGCGAGCGCTGGCATTCGCGGTGGGCCGGCCGCCGGTCGCGCTGCGCGCGGTGCCCAGGCGCGCGAGCTCGTCCTCGATCTCCTGGCCCTCGGCACTCATCGTCAGGTGGGCGGAGGTCCATGTCAGCCGGCTCAGGATCGCCGCGCGCGCCCGCGTCCGTTCGGGAGCCGCGCCAGAGATCGCGATATCGGATGGGTAGACGCCGACGTTCAGGCTCGGTGCGCTGAGGGTGATCAGGCGGTCCGGCCGGAGCTGGCGGACATTGCTGCCGGCGACGCGGGTCAGCAGTTGGGCGGGCATGGTGAGCACCCAGGGCGCGTCCTCGGCAGTCGCCGCGAATCCCA
>CAZKXK010000307.1:0-2791 GCA_964556585.1 uncultured Anaerolineaceae bacterium | reverse complement strand
TTTCCGCGAGCTTCGGGACTTCGGTGGCTCCTGCGGCGCCGGCTGTTCCCTCGAATCCGGCGGTTCGCTCGATTCCCGCGGCTCCAGGCGTTCCGGGGTGCCGGAATCCGCATCCACCGGATCGCGACACGGTTGATCCACGAGCCGCGCTGAAGGCTATGATGCGGACCGGGCAGGAGATCCTCAGTGCCCGGGGATGAATGCCCGCACCAAGGGAGCAGCGTGTCCGACGCCGGCCTCGTGCTCGGCTTGATCGCGGTTGGGGTCGTCGACGGTGGCCTCATCGCCGTCCTCGGGGCGCTGCTCTTCCAGCGCCGGTCTCACCGCGCTCCCCGGCCCCGGCCGGCCGGCGCGTCGCTCGGCCCGATCGACTACCGGAACCTGGCCGGGCTCGACGGTGAGGCGGGCGGGTCCGACGGCGTGCCGGTGGCCGCCTACGACCGGGTCGTGCGCATCGCGGGATGGGCCTGGATCCTCTCCACGGGAATTCTCGTCTCCACGAGCGGGCTGTGGTCGGACCGGCAGGGCGCGATCCTCGCCGTCCTCGGCCTCGCCGGCCTGTTCGTGCTGGTCGCTCATGATCTCCTGCCCGGCAGCGCCCTGGGCCGCGCGAAGTACATCGTCGAGGGAGTCGTCTCGATCGTCTTCGTGACGCTCGTGGTCCTGCTCACCGGCGGCGCCCCGAGCCCGTTCTTTTTCGCCTTCGCGCTGATCGTGGTCGGCGCCGCGCTCGTCGTGCCCCCTCCGGCCGCCGTCGCCATGGCCGTGCTTGCCGCCGCCAGCTACTTCGTGGCGATCGTGGTCGACCTCCCACCCGGCGGCCTCGACATGGCCGCGATCGCGATCGTCGGGGTCAACCTGCTCGCACTCATCCTGCTGGCCTACGTCGCGATGGTCGTCGCGCGCGAGCAGCGGAGGACGCGCCGCGCGGCCGTGCGGCTCTCGACGATCGATGCGCTCACCGGCCTGGCGAACCGGGCCTACCTGGTCGCCGCAATCCAGCGCGAGATCGAGCGTGGGACCCGCTACGGCCGCGGCTTCTGTCTCCTGATGGCCGATCTCGACAATTTGAAAGAGGTCAACGACTCGTTCGGGCACAGTGCCGGAGACCGCGTGCTCGCCGGGGTTGCCGACGTCATCCGGGCGGGGGTTCGCCGGATCGACATCGCGGCGCGTCTCGGGGGCGACGAGTTCGTGGTGCTCCTCCCGGAGACGGACCCGACGGGCGCCTACGTCGCGGCCGAGAAGATTCGCCAGGGAGTCGAGGCGATGCCCACGATGGAGCGGCATGAGCACGTGCCCGTCAGCGTGTCGATCGGGCTGGTTGCCTGGCCGGACGACGGGGCGACGCTCGAGCAGCTCGTGGACGCGGTCGACGAGGCGATGTACGCGGCCAAGCAGCGCGGCAAGAACAGGGTCGGCGGGCCGTACGCGCGGGCAGGCGCGATGACGCCCGTCATCCTGACCGCGCCGCCCGCCGTCGGTCGTGTCCGCACCGCGATGCACGAACGGATGGGCGAGCTGGGCTGAGCGCTCCGAGGCCGGCCGGCGACGCGGTCGGCCGCCCGTGCCGGTGTACGATCCGGCGATGGAGGACGGCTTCACGACGCGCGCGATCCGGGCGTCCACGCGGGTTCCGCGGGTGGATCAGCCGCCCTCGTCGGTACCGATCTACCAGGCCGCCACGTTCGCGAGCGCCGACGCGGACGAGCTGGGCGCGGTGACCACCGGCCGGCAGCCAGGGTACGTCTACGCGCGGCTGGGCAACCCGACCGTCGATGCGCTGGCGGAGGCGTTCGCGGCGCTGCACGGCGCCGAGGCGGGCTTCGCGGCCGCGACCGGCATGGCCGCGATCCATCTCGCGGTGGCGTCGCAGGTGGCCGCCGGGGATCGGATCGTCGCGACGCGCGCCCTCTACGGCACGACGCGCAGCCTCTTCTCCACGGTCCTTGCCCGCGCCGGCGTCGCGACCGCGTTCGTGGATGCCACGGACCACGCGGCCGTGGAGGCCGCCCTCGCCGCGGCGCCCACGCGAATCCTCTACCTGGAGACCATCTCGAATCCCACGCTGGTGGTCCCGGACCTCGCGAAGCTGGCGACGCTGGCCCACCGGCACGGCGCCACGCTCGTCGTGGACAACACGTTCGCCTCGCCCTACCTGTGCCGGCCCCTCGAGCTGGGCGCCGACCTCGTCGTGGAGTCCGCCACGAAGTACATCGCCGGGCACTCCGACGTGCTGGCCGGTGCGGTCGCCGGGAGCGGCCCGCTGATCGACGCGATCCGGGCGCTCCACGTGGACACCGGCGGCACGCTGGCGCCCTTCAGCGCGTTACTCGTCCTGCGCGGCATCCCCACGCTCGCGCTCCGGATGGAACGCCACCAGGCGACGGCGTCGGTGCTCGCGGACCTGCTGGAGGGCAGGCCCGGCGTGCGCCGGGTGTGGTACCCGCCGCGCCCCTCGCATCCCCAGCACGCGGTTGCCGCGCGGCAGCTCGGCGGCGGCGGAGGGATGCTCGCGGTCGAGCTCGATGGCGGCGCGGCGGCCGGCCGTGCGTTCATCGATGCTCTGCGGATCCCGGAACGGACGGCATCCCTGGGCAGCATCCACACGATCGTGGTCCACCCACCATCGACCACCCACCGGCAGCTCGCTCCGGACCAGCTGGCCGAGGCCGGGATCGCTCCGGGCCTCCTCCGGGTCTCCGTTGGCCTGGAGGACGCGGCGGACCTTGTCGCCGACTTCGAGCGTGCCCTCGGCGCGGCGCTCGGCGCCGCCGACCCGGCTGGCGCG
>CAZKXK010000306.1:0-2801 GCA_964556585.1 uncultured Anaerolineaceae bacterium | reverse complement strand
GACCCGGAGCGGCTTCACTGCTGATGCCGGGATCATCCTGCTCCGCCCGAACATGGTGACGGCCGCGCCGCTCGCGGCCCGGGGCCGGGTGGCCGACGGCCCGTCCGGGGGCGTTTCGGACGTGCCGGTCGTCCGCGTCGTCGAGCGCGTCGTCGTGGAATCCCCGGGTCCCAGCGTCGAGGAAGCGCGGGTGATCGTGAGCGGCGGCCGGGGCGTGGGAGGGCCAGGCGGCTTCGTCGCCCTGACCGAGCTGGCCGGACTGCTGGGCGGGGCCGTGGGTGCGACACGCGCCGCGGTGGACGCCGGGTGGGCGCCGTACGCCATCCAGATCGGGCAGACCGGCAAGACCGTCAAGCCCGCCCTCTACCTGGGCTTCGGGGTCTCGGGGGCGATCCAGCACAAGGTGGGGATGCAGACGTCGGACACGATCGTGGCCGTCAACAGCGACCCGGATGCGCCGATCGCCGAGTTCGCGGACCTGTTCGTGATCGGGGACCAGGCTGCCGTCGTCGCCGCACTCACGGCGGCGCTGCGCGCCCGGGCGGGCTAGGAGGCGGCGCGCGATGACCTCGCTGCTCCTGGGGATCCCGCTCCTCCTCTTCGTGCTGATCGTGGCCGCCGTCCTGCTCGTCATGCGGCGGACCTCCCGGGTCGTGGCCGAGACGCGGGACCTGGACACGTTCCGCCAGGCGTCGGGCGACCTCGCCGCCAGGATCGAGTCCAGCCTGACCGGCGCCAGCGAGCGGATCGACGCGGTTCGTCGCAGCCAGGTCGCGCCGGACAGCATCGTCGACACGCTGGACGCGGCCCGCGATGCGCTCAGGCGATACCAGGGAGAGGCTGGAGCCCTCGTCGTGCCGGCCGGCTACGAGCAGCTGCGCGCGCGGCTCGCGGAGGAGCTCGAACGCGCCGCTCGCGCCGTGGAGATGATCGACCACGGCTGCGGCCTGCTCTCCGCCGCCAGTGTCGGCCGCGCCCGCGAGGCGGAGGGCCAGATCGCGATCAAGCGGGGCTACCTGAACATCCTCCATGCCCGCGAGACGATCGCGGAGATCGGGACGAACGTGCGTTCGCCGCGGCCGTCGCCGACGTCGCCGCGCTGGTTCAGCGGCCGGCCCGGGCGCTGAAACGGGGGGTCGGGCTCGGGCATCCGGGCCTCCCGTGGGCGGGCCGGCCGGTCGTCCCCGAACGTCGCGGAATCGCCGCTATTTCGTGGTATGGTGCGGCAATACCACTAGATGTAGTGCCACAGGAGCGAGGAGCTGCCGGTGCGGTGTCCACAATGCGAGTCGCGCGACTCGCGGGTCGTGGACTCGCGTGACCTCGAGGAGGCCGCGACGATCCGCCGCCGTCGCGAGTGCGCGACCTGCGGCGCCCGCTTCACGACCTACGAGCGCGTCGAGGCCGCGCGCCTCGTGGTGGTCAAGCGCGACGGATCCCGCCAGGAGTTCGACCGGGACAAGCTCGCGGCCGGGCTCCGGAAGGCGCTGACGCGGCGACCCGTGGCGGACGGGTCCGCGGAACGGGCCGCCGACGAGATCGAGGCGCTGCTGCGCGCCGGGGGAACGACGGAGGTGGATTCGGCCCGGGTCGGGGAGCTGGCCATGGAGAAGCTCCGCGCCCTGGACCACATCGCCTACATCCGCTTCGCCAGCGTGTACCAGAGCTTCGAGGACCTCGCCACGCTGAAGCGGGAGGTCGACTCGCTCTTTGCCCAGCGCGAGATCACGCCGGACGTGGTGCCGTGAGCGTGCTGGCCGACCGCGACATCCGGGCAGAGCTGGAGTCCGGGCGCGTCCGGATCGCGCCCTACGATGCGATGGACCTCCAGCCCAGCTCGGTCGACCTCCACCTTGACCGGAGCTTCCGGGTCTTCCGCAACAACCGCTACGCCTACATCGATGTCCGGCAATCGCAGCCGGACCTGACCGAGCTCCTGTCCATCACCGGCGACGAGCCGTTCATCCTCCACCCGGGCGAGTTCGTGCTGGGCCAGACGCTCGAATGGGTGGAGCTGCCGGACGACCTCGTCGCCCGCCTCGAGGGCAAGAGCAGCCTGGGGCGGCTGGGCCTCCTGATCCACTCGACGGCGGGGTACGTCGATCCGGGCTGGAAGGGCAACCTCACGCTCGAGCTCTCGAACGTCGCGAGCCTGCCCATCGCGCTCTACCAGGGGATGCGGATCGGTCAGATCAGCTTCTTCCGGATGTCCAGCCCGGTGGAGCGGCCCTACGGGAGCGCCGGTCTCGGGTCGAAGTACCAGGGCCAGAGCGAGCCCACCGCGTCCGCCTTCCACCGCGACTTCGCGGCCGGCCGCCGGCTGGACCCGGCGCCGACGGACTGAGGGCGAGCGCGTGGCGCTAAACGACGCGGTGCACTGGTCGGCGGATCTCGGCGCCGGCATCCGCGTCGCGCTGGTCCAGGCCGGGACGTTCCGGTCGGACGCCGGAGCGCTGTTCGGGCCGGTCCCGCGGGTCCTGTGGGGACGGCTCGTGGCCGACGAGATCGACGCCGAGGGCCGGCTCCTCCAGGCTCTGAACTGCCTGCTGATCGAAACGCCATCGGGCCGGGTGCTGGTCGAGACGGGGATCGGGGAGCGGCTCGACGAGCGCGGCCGGACGTGGCGGGGTCTGCAGGGGCGGCCGGTGGTGCCGGCGCTCGTGGCGGCCGGGTTCGATCCCGCCAGCGTGGACATCGTGGCGATGAGCCACCTCCACTACGACCACGCGGGTGGCCTGCTCCGGGCGGACGGGAGCCGGGCCTTCCCGCGTGCCCGGATCGTGGCGCAGCGCGCCGAATGG
>CAZKXK010000305.1:0-2814 GCA_964556585.1 uncultured Anaerolineaceae bacterium | reverse complement strand
ACGTTGCGCTCGACCAGGAGGCCGGCGCGGCGGCTCCCGAAACGGGTCCGGTGGCGAGGTCGGGCGAGGACGCTCATGCGCGCAGCCGGCGGCGTAGCGCGACGGATGCCAGCAGCAGGCCGACGGCCGCGAGCCCGGCCAGGTAGGCGACGTGGACCAGCACGCCGGTCGGGGTTGCCGTTCCGAGAGCGAGCGTGCGACACAGGTCGACCCCGTGCCAGAGGGGCGTGGCGAACGCCACCGGCTGCAGCAGCCCGGGCAGCTGGCTGACGGGAAAGAACGTCCCCGAGAACAGGAACAGCGGGATGACCCCGAAACGGAAGAGGCCGTTGAAGCCGCCCGGGTCCTTCTGGCTCGCCGAGTACGCGATGATCGGCGTCACGAAGGCAAGACCCGTGAGGATCGCAGCGGGGATCGCAAGGATTGCCAGCGGGCCGCCGCCTGCACCGAAGGCCGTCATCACGCCGAAGAACACGCCGGTCGCGAGCGTCAGGCGCAGGGAGATGTAGAGCAGCTTGCCGCCGAGGATGTCGATCACGCGGATCGGCGTCGCGAGCATGCCGAGGAACGCCCGGTCCCACAGGATTCCGCCCATGATCGGAAAGGTCGATTCGCCGGCGGCAACCTGCATCGCGGTGGAGGCGAGGAGGCCGGGCGCGAGGAACGCGAGGTAGCTCACGCCACCGAGTAGGGCCCCGGACCCTGCCGCACCGCTCTTGTTCGATGCAACGTACCCGCCCAGGCCGATGCCCATCGCCGCCAGGTACAGGACGGGGTTGAGGAACGAGCTCACCAGCGTGCCCCGGAAACCCCGCCGGTACTTCAGCAGCTCGTGCTCGAGAACGCGGACCGCGGGCGGCGTGTTCATCGCGTGCGTCAGTCGACCAGGCTCCGGCCGGTCAACCTGAGGAAGACATCCTCGAGCGAAGACCGCCGCACCAGGCTCATCTCCGGCCGCAGGCCACGCTGGTGGGCCACGGCAGCCGCGGCGTCGCCGTCGTCAGTGTAGACGAGCACGCGGTCGGGAAGCCGGTCGACCCGGTCGCCCAGGCCGTCGAACGCACCGTCGAGCGTCTCCTGGACGCCAACCGGGAAGCGCATCTCGAGGACCTCGCGGCTGCTGTGCTGCGCGATGAGCTGGCGCGGCGAACCCTGGGCCACGATCCTCGCCTTGTCCATCACCACGAGCCGGTCGCAGAGCTGCTCCGCTTCGTCCATGTAGTGGGTCGTGAGCACAAGCGTCACGCCCTTCTGCTTGAGCCGGTAGAGCCGGTCCCAGAGCAGGTGCCGGGCCTGTGGGTCGAGGCCCGTGGTCGGCTCGTCGAGCAGGAGCAGGTCCGGTTCGTTGATCAGGCTCCTGGCGATCGTCAGGCGTCGCTTCATGCCTCCGGAGAGCGGCTCGACCTGGTCGTGCGCTCGCTCAGTGAGCTGGACGAAGTCGAGGAGCTCGGCCACGCGACGTCGGATGACGTCCCGCGGGAGGTTGAAGTAGCGGCCGTAGATCGCGAGGTTGTCCGAGACCGTCAGCTCCTGGTCGAGCGTGTCCTGCTGCGGCACGACACCCAGACGGGCCCGAATCCGCGGCCCATCGATCCGCGGATCCATGCCCAGGACGGAGAGCTCGCCGTCCGAGACCGGCGAGACGCACCCGATCATCCGCATGGCGGACGTCTTGCCGGCGCCGTTGGGTCCCAGGAAGCCGAACGACTCGCCGGGCGCCACGTCGAAGTCGATCGCGTCCACCGCGGTGAGCGCCCCGAATCGCTTCGTCAGCGCGCGGGCACGGATCAGGGGCGGGATCGACGTGCTGGCCATTGGCGCCGAGTGTACCGGGTGGCCCGGGGCGGGCGGCGGTCGGCCGTGCCCGTCCCATCCGTCCCCGTGGCGCGTGGCGTGCCCGCTGCGCTCGGCGGCGCCGATGAGCGCGGCGAACTCGCCAGGTAGCCGCCTGGAGCACGCCTGACGACATCGCCGTGACGCATGCCCGCATGGCGGATACCTGACAGAAGCCCGCCGAATGGTCTACGCCGCCCCGAACCGCCTGCGCAGCCGAAAACCCGGCCGCGCAGCCGACAAGCCTGCGGAGGCGGCGGCGCCGCTCCTAGACCTCCTTGAACTCGCCTTCGACGGTCTCGTCATCCGCCTCGGGTGTCGCTCCCGGTTGCCCGTCGGCTTCTCCCGTGGATCCGCCGGCCCCGTCGCCCGATGGCGTGCCGGCCGCCGCGTAGGCCGCCGTGCCCACCTTCTGGAGCAGCTCGGCGAGCTCGGTCGCGCGCGCCTGGACGACGCTCGCCGACTCGGTCTTGAGGGCGTTGCGGACATCGGAGACCTTGCCCTCGACGGCGGCGCGGTCCTCGGACGTGACCTTGTCACCGAGGTCCTTGAGCGTGCGCTCCGCCTGGAACGTGAGCGCCTCCGCCTGGTTCCGGGTCTCGACCTCCTCGCGGCGCTTCTTGTCCTCGGCCGCATGCTCGGTGGCCTCGTGGACCATCCGGTCGACGTCCTTCTTGTCCAGCATGGACGACGCGGTGATCTGGACCTTCTGCTCCTTGCTGGTGGCCCGGTCCTTGGCGCGCACCTCGACGATGCCGTTTGCGTCGATGTCGAAGGTGACCTCGATCTGGGGCACGCCGCGAGGGGCGGACGGGATCCCGTCCAGGATGAAGCGACCCAGCGTCTTGTTGTCGGTCGCGAAGTCGCGCTCGCCCTGGAGGACGTGGATCTCCACCTGGGGCTGGTTGTCCGACGCCGTGGAGAAGACCTGGCTCTTCGAGGTCGGGATCGTCGTGTTGCGCTCGATGAGCTTGGTCATGA
>CAZKXK010000304.1:0-2827 GCA_964556585.1 uncultured Anaerolineaceae bacterium | reverse complement strand
GACGTGAGCGGCCACGGTATGCCGAAGATTCCGGGTGCCGGAGAGGGCTTCTCTGCGGCGCCGCGGCTCCCCCGCCGGGACGGCCTGGCGGGTGGGACGGAGGACGACGTCGAAGGGCACAGCTTCGTGGCGCGGCGGCGCGGCGAACCGGCCGACGGCGACCTCCCGCCGGCCGCCGACAAGACACCCACCGCCTGACGGCGCCGCCCGGTCGCCGCAGGCCGGGACTCACAGGACCAGCTCGCGCGAGCCTGAAGTCGGCCGTTCCGAACCTCCGGGGACGGCCGACTTCCCCGTTCTGGCGCCGGGCGACCTCCCGCTCAGGCGCCGGGCGGGGTCGCCGTCGCCGCGAGGATCGCCTTCACCTCGAACGGGGTGACCTCCGGGTGCTTCGCCCGGATCAGCGCGGCGTACCCGGCGATGTGGGGTGCCGCGAAGCTGTTGCCGGACGCCGTGATGCGGCCCCCGTCGCGCCACGCCACGTCGACGTCCAGGCCATGCGCCCCGAACTCCACTGGCGGTCGCGGGTTGTAGAACCAGGCGGCGGGGTTCGCCAGGTCGTGCGCGGCGACGGAGACGACCGCGGCGAAGAGCGATGGGTAGCTGTTCCCGGGGACGTTGTTGGCCGCGCACACGAGGAGCGTGTTCGCGAAGTAGGCCCGGTCGGCCAGCTCGTGGAACAGCCCGAACAGCGCGTCGCTCTTCGAGGACAGCGACAGGTTCATCACGCTTGCGCCATGCTCGATCGCCCAGTCGAGGCCGGCGGCGAAGACGATCCCCTTGCCGCGGTTGTCCGGCCCCAGCACCCGGACCGACACCAGGTCCGCACCCGGGGCGATGGCGTGGATGATCCCGGCGCATGCCGTGCCGTGGCCCACGACGTCGAGGGCGTCGGGATCGTCGAGCACGACCGGGTCGTCGTCCGGGTCGGCGGCCAGCTCCACCCGGACGCTGCGGACGAGCTTGCCCCCGACCGCGGGGTGGTCGCGCTCGACGCCGGAGTCGATGATCGCGACCGTGACGCCGCTCCCGTCCGTGCCGCCGATCGCCCAGTCCCGATCCAGGGTGCCGAACGGGGGCAGGTGGCGCAGCGCTTCCCGCCGCGCGCCGACGAACGGCTCGCTCCAGGCCGGCAGGACCTGGTCGGTCATCCGCCCGGAGCGCGGAGCCGGCCGGCCCGCCGGCCCCGGCCGCGCTCGGCCTGGCGGACGAGCACGTCTAGCAGGGCACCGAGCAGCTCGCGGCGCTCGGGTCCGACCCGGCGGAGCGCGGCGATCTGCTCGACCAGTGGCCAGAGCGGGTCGTCCGGGTCGTCCACCTGGGCAAGCGCCGCGACCACGAGCGCGTCGATCCCCGCCGGGGGCGCTTCCTCGCCCGTGAGCGCTCCGATGACCGACCGCAGGAGCGTGGCAGTGTCGCGCTCGACCAGGCTGGCCCGGATCGCGACCGTCGCCTGCCGTGCGAAGACGCTCGCGAGCTCGATGTCGCGCAGCGAGAAGCTCGCCTCGCTGCGCTTGTCGAGCACCTCGAGCACGCCGAGCGTGCCGCGACCGTCCACGAGCGGAACCGCCACGATGCTCCGCGGCACGTACTGGGTCTGCTCGGCGAAGCTTCGGCCGAACCGCGGGTCGGCCCGGACGTCCGCGATCGCCAGCGCCTGGCCGCTGGAGAAGACGTACCCGACCAGGCCGCGGTCCGGCGGGATCTCCAGCCCCACGACGCCCTGGCCCTGCTCCCCCGCCGCAACGCGGAAGACGAGCACGTTGCGGGCCGGCTCGTAGAGCGCGATGGAGGCTGCCTCCGCCTCGAAGAGCGCGACCGCGGCCTCCACGACCGAGCGGAGCACGGCCTCCGCGCTCCCCAGCTCGAGCCGGCGGGCAACCTCTGCCCGGCGGCCGATGGCGGCCAGCGCCGCGCGCGCGTCACGATCGAACGACGCGGCGCGGCGGCGCGGGCGGGATCCCGGGGCGGTCACCGGGTCGTGCCGATCCAGCTCAGCGCGTGGCCGCCCGCTCGAGGCGGTCCAGGTCGGGCACGACCAGGGTGTCGCGGTCGATCCGGATCAGGCCCTCCGCCGTGAAGTCCCCGAGCAGCCGGTTCACGGTCTGGCGCGTCCCCCCGATCATCGCGGCGAGCTCCGACTGGGAGAAGCTCCAGTTGAGCGTCACGGGCCCGACCGGATTCGGGTCGACCTCGCGGGCCAGGCGGACGATTCGGCGCGCCAGCCGGCCGGGCAGGTCCAGGAAGTGCAGCTCCTCCACGTGATGGGTGAGCCGGCGCAGCTCGGCCACCAGGCCCGCCAGCAGCTCGTGGCGCAGCGCGGGAACGGTATCGATGAGCTGGCCGAACGCATCCCGGCGAAGAACGAGGGCGGTCGTCGCCTCGTGGGCGATCGCGGTCGCCGACCGTTCGGCGCCGTCGAGCAGCGCGAGCTCGCCGAAGAAGTCGCCCGGGCCGAGCGTCGCGATGATCGCCTCCTCCTCACCCTCGGGCGACGGGAGCACGATCTTCACCGCGCCGGAGTCGATGATGTAGAGGGAATCCCCCGGGTCGCCCTGGTGGAAGATCGTCTCGTTCCGACGGTAGCGCCGGCTGCGCAGCGAGTCGATGCAGACGCCCAGCGTGGCGTCATCCACCCGCGAGAAGAGCGCGCAGTTCCGGAGCGCATCGGCGGCGGTTGTCCGTGCGGTCGCTGTCACGCTCGTCCCCTCGGCTGCGCTTCGTGACCTGGGTGCCGCGCCGAATGCTAGGGGTGCACGGCGCGCCACGCAATGCGCAGTCACACGCGGCGAGTCGCCGGGCCGTCAGACGGAGATCGCGGCGGACA
>CAZKXK010000303.1:0-2849 GCA_964556585.1 uncultured Anaerolineaceae bacterium | reverse complement strand
CGTCATCCGCCTCGTCGGGATGATCCTCGCCGAGCAGGACGACGAGTGGCAGGACGGCCGGCGCTACTTCCGGCCCGAGACGATGGCAGCCCTCGATGCGCCGCCGACCAGCCCAGAGGAGGTGAACCCGGCCCTGCTCATGGCGAGCTGATCACCCGGCGCGACGATGACGCGCTGTTACACCACATCCTGGGACTTGACCCCCCGTGCCTATCCTGTTCGGACAGATCATCGATGCCCTGCGGCCGTCCCTGAAATCACTGTCGCGCAGACCTGATGGCGGTCGCGCCGGGCCGGGCCCATTCCCTGCTTGGTGGAGGCGCTCATGATCGCGAGGCCGGACCGGCCGTTGCCAACCGCGGAGCTCGTCGCTCGCGTGGCTGCGGCGGAGCGGGACTGCATGTCCGACTGGCTGCAGGCGATGGCCGGCCTTCCCGGCAACCCATTCGGGATCACGATTGCACCGTTCGGCCATGCAACAGCGCTCGTCTGTCGCACGATCCCGGCCCAGGTCTTCAACCGGGTCCTCGGATTGACCGTCGACGACCGTGACCGGATCCCAGAGATCGTCGACTTCTACGCGCGGAACGGTGCCAGCCCAGTCTTCGACCTCGACCCGTACCTCGTCCCGCCGTACTGGATCGAGCCGAACGTGTTCCCCAACCTCATCCGGGCCGGCTTCCATCACGGCGCGTTCCACCAGATCCTGTACGGCGTCCCCTCTGACGTCGTTGCGTCCCGGCCGACGGGGGTCGAGGTTCGACGGGTCGAGGCCGAGGACGCCGATGCGTTCTGTTGGGTCTACGACCAGGTCTGGGGTGGGAGTGGCGCGGTCCGCGTGCTGCTCGATCACCCTCGCTTTCGCTGCTATCCCGCGTCGGTCGATGGAAGCCCGGCGGCTCTCGGCATCCTGCACGTCGCCAGCGGGGTTGGATCGATGGCCAACGGGCTGACCATTCCGGCCTTCCGCAATCGCGGGTGCCAGACGGCGCTCCTTCGCCGGCGCGTCACCGATGCGAGCAAGTCCGGGTGCGATCTCCTGGCCAGCCAGTGCATGCCCGGTGGATCCAGTCAGAACAACCAGTTGCGGGTCGGCCTCCACATTGCCGGCAGCTAGGCGTGGTGGGTCACCGGGACCTGAGGCGCCGCAACGGCGTGGGAGCTGCCGCCGGGTGACATTTCGGCACGCCGTGCCACCGCGCGGGTCGGGGCGCTCGGAATGATCCCGGCCTGACTCACTGACCGTTCTGGTTGAAGATGTTGGGGTTCCACGGCAGCGGCCCACCATCGCGGACCGCCTCCTCCGTGCAGTTCGCCGACCACACCGCACGCTCGGCGAGGTGGCAGGCCGACCCTCGACGTTCGCCATGACGCCGCCCACGACGGCCCACACTCCCTCATGGCGCGAGGTCGCGCACAGGTGCCACCGCCCCGAAATCACCGCCACGCCGCGCTACGCTGATGCCATGCCGACCAAGTTCCGGCTGTGGTTCCCACTCGCCGAGGTCCGCATGGCGAAGAACGCTTGGTTCATCTAGCGAGATGACCGCGTGACGAAGCGCCTGATCCTTGTCGTGTTCGCGCTGACGGTCGGCGCATGCAGCCCCGGTCCGGGGGTGCCCACACCCACTGCCGTGAACTCGCTGGCACCCGCCGAGTCGCTGGTACCGGGGGAGATCGCCCTCCCGACCGAAGTGCCGGTCATCCTGCCCTCCGGTGAGACAGACCCTGAGCGTGTCGGTGACCGTGGAGTACCGGGTCGGATGAGGGGGCGACCCCGCATGACAGACGACCGTCGGCCTGAACCGAGCCCCGCCGTCTCGTCCCGAACTTGACGGTCGGAACCGCATGGCGCAGACGGGCCGCTCGGCCGTATCCAGCTGACCGCCCTGACGGCAGACTCGTGGCCCCCGAACGGATCGTCTCGCGCGTCGCCGTTCGACTCGGGGAGCGGGGTCCATCGCCAGTGGCGCCCCACTCCCCGCTGTGTCTGGGGGAGGGGACGCGCCGCTGACCGAGAGCGAGGGCACGATGGATCTCAACGACGCGATCTCTGGCCGCCGCTCCACGCGGGAGTACACCGCGCAGGCCGTGGACGAGCGGAGCATCCGTCGTCTCTTCGATGCCGCGGTGCACGCGCCGAGCGCGTCGAACGGGCAGCCGTGGACGTTCACGGTGGTCCGTAGCCAGATCCTGTTCGACCGGATCTCCGATGCGGCGAAGGTCCATATGCTCGCGACGCTGCCCGCTGGCCCGCAGTTCGACCGTCAGCGCCTGTCGCTCAGCGATCCGGACTTCCAGATCTTCTATCACGCCCCGGTCCTGATCCTGATCTCGGGGATCGCGCAACGGCCGTGGGTCGTCGAGGACTGCGCGTTGGCGGCAGAGAACCTCATGCTCGCGGCGTACGGCGACGGACTTGGCACCTGCTGGATCGGCTACGCGCAGGGCTATCTGAACACAGCGGAGGGGAAGGCCGCGCTCGGCCTTCCGACAACGTGCGTGCCCGTCGCGCCCATCATCGTTGGCTACCCGAGGGCCGACACGGCGCCGGTCGCCCGAAGGGCGCCCGAGGTCCGCTGGGTCGGCTGAGTCCCATCGCTGCATCGACGATGTCTGCAGGGAGAACGTGTCATGACCGAGGAGAACGTGACGGCGCGGAAGTGCCCGAAGGACGGGACCGTCACGCAACCGCTCGGGCGGCGCTCGGGGACTTGGCGCTGCCCGGACCGGTCGCGGCATCTTCTCGACACCGGGGCGAGGCGACAGGGACGCCTCCCGTGGTGGGCGCCGGTCGTTACGAGGATCGCCATGAGCCTGTTGGCCATCTTCGTGGCCCGGCGGCTGCG
>CAZKXK010000302.1:0-2862 GCA_964556585.1 uncultured Anaerolineaceae bacterium | reverse complement strand
ACAACGAGAAGACCGCCGACAAGGCCGGCCAGATCATCCCGGCCCAGATCACCGTCTTCGAGGACCGCTCGTTCACGTTCATCCTGAAGACGCCGCCCGCCGCCGACCTGCTCCGCAAGGCAGCCGGGATCGACAAGGGCGCCGCCACCGCTAGCCGCGAGACGGCCGGCCGCGTCACGCGTGACCAGCTCCGCGAGATCGCCTCGCAGAAGCTGGCCGACCTGAACGCGAACGACATCGAGGCCGCCATGCGGCAGGTCGAAGGAACCGCCCGCAGCATGGGCATCGAGGTCGTCGGCTAGACCGGCGGCGACGCGTTTCCGGTCGCGCTCGAACCGGACGACGACCCCGCGTGACGGGGGAGGCCGGAACGCCGGCCGTCAGCACGAGGAGCCAGGCATGGCCCAGCACGGCAAGAAATACCGCGAGGCGCTCACGCTGGTCGACCGAACCCGGGCGTACGCTCCGGCCGAGGCGGTCGACCTGGTCAAGCAGACCTCGATCGTCAACTTCGATCCCTCGGTCGAAGCCCATTTGCGCCTGGGCGTCGACCCGCGCCACGCCGACCAGATGGTGCGCGGCACGGTGGTCCTGCCCCACGGGACCGGCAAGGTCGTCCGCGTGGTGGTCTTCGCCCAGGGCGAGAAGGCCCAGGAGGCGCTCCGCGCCGGGGCCGACGAGGTGGGCGGCGAGGACCTGGTCAAGAAGATCGAGGGTGGCTGGCTCGAGTTCGACGTCGCCGTCGCGACGCCGGACATGATGGGGATGGTCGGCAAGCTGGGTCGCATCCTGGGCCGGCGCGGCCTGATGCCGAACCCGAAGGCCGGGACGGTCACGTTCGATCTCGAGCGCGCCATCGGCGAGGTGAAGGCCGGGCGCGTCGAGTTCAAGGTGGACAAGTCGGGGATCATCCACGTGCCCGTCGGCAAGGCGAGCTTCGACGCGGCTGCGCTCGTCGCGAACCTCGCCGTCCTGCTGGACGCGATCAACCGGGCCAAGCCTGCCGGCGCCAAGGGCACCTACCTCAAGGGCCTGACGATCGCAAGCACCATGAGCCCGGGGGTCCGCGTGGACGTCCCCGGACTGCTCGCGGTCGCGAACGCGGCCTGAGCCAGCCAGGCTTCGGGCGCCGCGCGCCGGAAGCCTGTACCATCACACGCCGCGACGGCCGAGAGGCGCGTCGCGCAACACGAAGACGGACCGCCGCAGACAGCCTGCGCCCGCGGACCGCGGCTCACCTTCAGGCGGGCCGACGGTCGGGGCTTGATCCGTCGGACCGGATCGGGCACCGGTTGGACCGGGACCCGGGGACGCCGACGAGCACGCCGAGGCAGGACGCCGGCCGCGAGCCCTCCCACTGGAGACGCCCGCTGCGGACCCTGCAGGACGCGAGGAAGCACCGTCTGGCAGGGGATCCCGCCGGGTGGATCCACCGGGCGCGCCGGACGCGCGCAGCGCAGCAGAGGGCCGTATGCCGACCGACGCGAAGCGCGCCACCGTGGCCGAGCTTCGGGGCGACCTGTCCCGCAGCACCACGCTCGTCACCACCGAGTACCGCGGTCTGACCGTCAAGGAGATCGCCGAGATCCGGCGTGCGCTTCGAAAGCAGAACGTCACCTACCGGGTCGTAAAGAACCGCCTGATGCGGATCGCCGCCGAGCAGGAGGGAAACCCGGGCATTGCCCCGCTCCTCCGCGGCCCGTCCGCGATCGCCTTCGGGGCCGGGGACGAGGCACTCGTTGCCCGGACGGTCCTGGAGGCCGTCCGACCCTACAAGCTCGTGAAGGTCACGGGCGCCGTCGTGGGCGGCGCGTCCCTCGATGCCGAGGGCGTCACCCGCCTCGCCACGCTGCCGTCCCGCGACATCCTCCTCGCCCAGCTCGCCGGAGCGTTCGGCGCGCCCGCCACGCAGGTCGTTGGGCTGCTGTCCGCGAACCTGCGCAACCTTGCCCACGCGCTCGCCCAGCTGCAGGAGCAGAAGGCGGCCGCCGCGGCCTGAGCGTTCCGAACCCGTTCGCAATCCCGCCCGCCCGCCGCGGGCGACCCATCGCAAGGAGTCACGAATCCCATGGCCACCCTCACCCAGGATGAGCTGCTCGACCAGATCGGCGCCATGACCCTCGTCGAGGTCGCCGACTTCATCAAGAAGTTCGAGGCGAAGTTCGGCGTCAGCGCCGCCGCCCCGGTCGCGGTCGCGGCCGCGCCTGCCGCTGCGGCGGCGGTCGAGGTCGTCGAGGAGCAGACCGAGTTCACCGCCGTTCTCGCCGAGATCGGGCCGAACAAGATCCCCGTGATCAAGGTCGTGCGCGAGCTGACCGGCCTCGGCCTCAAGGAGGCGAAAGACCTGGTCGACGCGTCGCCCAAGCCCGTCAAGGAGGGCATCGCGCGCGACGAGGCCGAGAAGATCAAGGCCGCCCTCGAGGCGCAGGGCGCCAAGGTCGAGATCAAGTAGCGGCCGCCACGCCGGGAACGCCGGCCGGGCCCGCGGTCCGGCCGGCCAGCGGCCGCCGAAGCCGGGATGGTGCTCGGGCACCGTCCCGGCGTCCGCGTGCCTGAAAGACGCACGCTTGACAGAATCCGCACGAGCGATACAATTTCCAATTCCGTGAGCGCGGCCCTCTTCCCCCTCTCCCTCCTCGGTCTAGGAGCGGTTCATGCTGCCTGTCGCTGATTCCTCGTCCCTCGCGCGATCCGGCCGGATCTCGTACGCCCGGATCTCGGAAAAGCGTGAGATCCCCAACCTGATCGAGCTCCAGGTCAGATCCTTCGCCTGGTTCATCGAACGGGGCCTGCGGGAGCTGTTCGATGAGATCAGCCCGATCAAGGACTTCACCGGCAAGGTGATGGAGCTCCAGTTCCTGG
>CAZKXK010000301.1:0-2884 GCA_964556585.1 uncultured Anaerolineaceae bacterium | reverse complement strand
CGCGGTGCGAGATCGTCCCCGAGCCCGGCGATCGAGAAGCGCTCGCGCCCGGTCAACCCCAGGCTGACGGCGCTCTCGCCCGGCAGGAACTGCAGCGCCAGCACGCCCATGCCGACCAGGTTGGAGCGGTGGATTCGCTCGAAGCTCTCCGCGATGACCGCCCGGATCCCCAGCAGCCGAGGTCCCTTGGCGGCCCAGTCGCGCGAGGAGCCGGAGCCATACTCGCGGCCCGCCAGGACGATGCTCGGCACGCCCTCGGCCTGGTAGCGCATCGCGGCGTCGTAGATGAACATCTCGGATCCGGTCGGGACGTGCCGGGTGTACGGCCCCTCCTTCCCGTCGACGAGGCGGTTCCGCAGCCGGATGTTGCCGAACGTGCCGCGCATCATCACCTCGTGGTGGCCCCGGCGGGCCCCGTACGAGTTGAAGTCCGGCGGCTCGACCCCGCGCGCCTGGAGCCACGCGCCGGCCGGCGACCAGGCGGCGATCGACCCCGCGGGCGAGATGTGGTCGGTGGTCACCGAGTCGCCGAGCCAGGCGAGCACGCGGGCTCCGGCGATGTCGCGGATCGGGTCCGGGACGAGCGTCATGCCGGCGAAGAAGGGCGGGTCGGCGACGTAGGTCGAGCCCGCGTCCCAGGCGTAGCGATCGCCGTCCGGGATCGGCAGCGCCTGCCAGCGCGCGTCACCCTCGAACACGGATGCGTAGGCCGACCGGAACAGGTCCCCGTCCACGGAATCCGCGATGGCGTCGCGCACCTCGTCCGATGACGGCCAGATGTCGGCCAGGAAGACGGGTGCGCCATCGCTCCCGGAACCGAGCGGCTCGCGCGACAGGTCGATGTCGATGCGCCCGGCCAGCGCGTAGGCCACCACGAGGGGAGGGGAGGCGAGGTAGCTGGCCCGGGCGAGCGGGTGGATCCGGCCCTCGAAGTTGCGGTTGCCCGACAGGACCGCGACGACCGTGAGCGCCTGCTCCTCGACCTGGTGCGCCACCGATGCGTCGAGCGGCCCCGAGTTGCCGATGCAGGTGGTGCAGCCGTAGCCGGCCAGCGCGAACCCCAGCTCGGCGAGCGGCTGCGTCAGCCCGGCCCGATCCAGGTAGGCCGTCACGGCGCGCGAGCCGGGGGCGAGCGACGTCTTGACGACCGGGTTGACGCGCAGGCCGCGCGCGACCGCGTTCCGGGCGAGCAGCCCGGCGCCGACCATCACGCTCGGGTTGGACGTGTTCGTGCACGACGTGATCGCGGCGATCACCACGGAGCCGTTGCGGACCTGGCCGAGCCCGGCGGGGGGCGCCCCTCCGGCGGGCAGGATGCCCGGGAAGGCCGCCTCGAAGCTGGCCCGGGCCTGCGGCACCGGGACCCGGTCCTGGGGTCGGCGTGGCCCGGCGAGGCTCGGCTCGACCGACGCCAGGTCCAGGTCGACCGCCAGGTCGAAGTCCGGACCCAGACCCGGGAGGCGCCACATCCCCTGGGCCCGTGCATAGCGTTCCACGAGCTCGACGCGTCCAGGGTCGCGCCCGGTCAGGCGCAGGTAGGCGAGCGTCTAGTCGTCGATCGGGAAGATCGTCGCCGTTGCCCCGAACTCGGGGCTCATGTTGCTGATCGTGGCGCGATCCGCGAGCGCCAGGCCGGCCAGCCCGTCGCCGGCGAACTCCACGAACGAGCCGACCACGCCAAGCGCCCGCAGGCGCTCGGTGACGGTCAGCACCAGGTCGGTGGCGGTGGTTCCCGCGCGCATCGCGCCGTGCAGCCGGACCCCGACCACCCGCGGCATGGGGAGGTAGAGGGGCTGGCCGAGGAGCACCGCCTCGGCCTCGATCCCGCCGACCCCGTAGCCCAGGACGCCGAGGGCGTTGACCATGGTCGTGTGGGAATCGGTCCCCACGAGCGTGTCCGGGAAGGCGAGGGGCCGTCCGCCGTCGTCCGCGACGGTCACCACGGTGGCCAGGTACTCGAGGTTGACCTGGTGCACGATGCCTGTGCCGGGTGGCACGACCCGCAGCCCCCGGAAGGCCCGCTGGGCCCAGCGCAGGAGCTGGTAGCGCTCGCCGTTCCGCTCGTATTCGCGCGTGACGTTGAAGGCGAACGAGTCGGCGGTCCCGAACCGGTCAACCTGGACGGAGTGGTCGATCACCAGGTCGGCCGGCACGAGCGGGTTGACCCGGCCCGGGTCGCCCCCGAGCGCCGCCATCGCGTCCCGCATGGCGGCCAGGTCGACGACGGCCGGCACGCCGGTGAAGTCCTGCAGGATGACGCGAGCCGGGAGGAAGGGAATCTCCGCGTCGCCGCCTGCCCCCGGCCGCCAGCTGGCGATCCGCGCGAGATCCTCCGCCGTCACGAGGCCGCGCCCGGCGTGCCGCAGGACGTTCTCCAGGAGGATCTTCAGCGTGACGGGGGCGCGATCGAGGTCGACCTCGGCCGCCAGCGCGGCGAGGGGCACGAAGTCCGGAAGGCCCGGCCCGAGGCTGGCTCGGGCGCCGATCGGCTTGCTCGTCGACACGGGTTCCTCGTCTGTTCGCTCGCGCGGCGCGGGGACCTCGGGGGGCGCTACGCTGTCGGGGCCAAGAGTACCCCGCCGCGACGCGGGCCGGCGTCGGCGGCACCAGACCAAGGAGCCCACCGTGCGAGCCTGGAGCGATGCCGCGCCGCCTCCTCCTGGTGACCCCGAGACGCTGCGGGAGGTCCGCCGGGCGACGGACCTGGAGGACCCGGCGCTTCCCGTCGGGGCACACCGGCACGGGGACGAGGTGCACCTGGAGGCGCACGCTCACCCGCACGTGGCGGCTCGAGCGGACGGCCGGCCGGTCATCGGGATCGTGGGCGGTGGGCCCGTCGGGCTCACCCTGGGCGTCGCGCTCGCGGCCGCGGGATGGCAGGTGG
>CAZKXK010000300.1:0-2889 GCA_964556585.1 uncultured Anaerolineaceae bacterium | reverse complement strand
CCCTGAACGTGAGTATGAGCGCCTGGCGCCGGCCCTCGAGCCCATCTCGGTCGCCAGTGGCGATGTCATCTCTCAACCGGGTGGGTTCATCGAGTTCGTCCACTTCCCGTTGACTGCCGTGGCGGCGGTCAGAGTGCCCCTCGCGGATGGTGCCCAGCCCGCAGCGGAGACTATCGGCCACGAGGGCCTGGTCGGGCTCCCGGTCCTCCTGGGTGACGACCGGTCGCCGCATCTCGTGAGCTGGTTCCTCGCCGGGAACGCGTTGCGGATCCGATCGGTGGACCTGCTCGCTGCGACAATGCCATTCGGCGAGCTTGCCCAGGATCTTGCGGCGTACGCCCAGACGCGGATGGCCGTCATGCAGCAGAGCGTCGTGTGCGCCGCGCGGCACGACATCCGCGCGCGGAGTGCTCGATGGCTCCTGACCCTGTCCGACAACGCCGCAACCGACCGACTCGACCTTACCCACGAGGGCCTGGCCCTGTTTCTCGGAGTGTCGCGCCAGAGCGTCAGCCTCGCCCTCGAGAGCCTCGCTGTCGATCAACTGATTGCGTTCCACTCCGGTCACCTGTTGATCCTCTCCCGGAGCGGGCTCGAGAGCGCGGCCTGCGAGTGCTACGCGAGCCTCAGGTCGGAGTGGCAACGAGCCTTCGGGAGGGGGTCGCACGTGGCCTAGGCCAGCCCGTCCGCTGACGCCGGTCGTCAGGCGTTGGCGAGCTCGCGGCCGATCGCGCGGAGGATGAATCGGGCGGCCTCCGCGGACTTGCCACCCAGCCGTTCGCCGGCCTCCGTGTCCGCGT
Organism: uncultured Anaerolineaceae bacterium; assembly: GCA_964556585.1. GTDB lineage: Bacteria > Chloroflexota > Limnocylindria > Limnocylindrales > CSP1-4 > CTSoil-043. The sequence goes on along the minus strand of CAZKXK010000300.1, from coordinate 2,089 downwards.
CCAGGGCGGCGGCGAGGTCGCGCAGCATCGTGTCGAGCGCGGGCGTTCGCTGAAGGATGCCGGCCCCGAAGGCGGCCTCCAGGCCCGCCGCCGCGACCCGCGCGTTGTCCACCGCGTGGCCCTTCGCCGCCACCGCGTCCGCGAACGCCTGCCGGGCGGCCGCCGCGGCCGGGCCCAGGCTCGCCATCAGCCGGCCGGTTCCACCGCGGGCGCCAGCTCCACCGCGGGCGCCAGCCCCACGGCGGGCGCCAGTCCCAGCGCCCGTTCCCGGGTCGCCCGCCACTCTTCCTCTAGGATGCTCATCTGGATCTCGTCCCAGAAGCGCCCGCCACGCCAGATGGCCTCCCGCGAGCGGCCCTCCATGCTGAAGCCCACCTTCTGGTATGCGCGGATGGCACGCTCGTTGTACTCGAAGACAGCCAGTGCCACACGGTGGAGCCCGAGCGCGCCGAACGCGTGGTCCAGCATGAGCGCGGTCGCCTCCGAACCGTACCCGCGCCCCCAGCAGTCGGGCTCGCCGATCGTGATGTGGAAGAGCGCCGATCCGTTGTCCCCGTCCAGCTGGCTGAAGGCGCAGGTGCCGATCAGGCGGCCCGATTCCGCGAGATGGATGGCCAGCGCCAGCGAACCGACGCCGGCGACACGCGCTTCGAAGAAGCGCTCCACCTCGTCGGCGCGCATCGGCCCTTCCTGGTAGCGGGTGAGCCGGGCGATCTCCGGGTCGCCGTACCAGCGCTTGAAGGCGGGCAGGTTGCTCCCCGTGTGGGGACGCAGCACCACGGTCCGGCCGGGGACCGCGGCGGGGAACCAGCTCCGGGCTCGCATGGGTGCGAGCGTATACCATCGCGGACATGCGCCGGTGGAGCCTCGCGGCCGCGCGGATCGCCGCCACGACCCGGACTTCCGAGAAGACGCGCCTCCTGGCCGACTACCTGCGCGACGTGGAACCCGACGCCCTGAGCGACGCGGTCGTGTTCTTCTCCGGCCGCGCGTTCGCGGAGTCGGATCCCCGCGCCGCGGGCCTGGGCTGGGCGACGATCGCCGACGCCGTCGCGCGCGTCGCCGGGGTGGATCGGCTCGAGCTGGCGGCCGCCTACGATCGCCATTCCGACCTGGGCCTGGCCGTCGGCGACCTCATGGCCGCGCGCGACGCCCAGGGCGGGACCGGCGACCACGCGACTTCCGCCGGCCCCGAGGCGCCCACCGTCCCGGACGTGGCAGCCGCGTTCGCGGCGATCGAGGCGGCCAGCGGACCGGCCGCCAAGTCGGCGATCTTCGAGGCGCTGCTCCGGCGCTGCGACGCGCTCACTGCCACGTATCTCGTCAAGATCCTGGCCGGAGAGCTCCGGATCGGGCTTCGCGATGGTCTTCTGCAGGCGGCGATCGCCTCCGCGTTCGAGCGACCCGCGGCAGATGTCGCGAACGCGGCGATGCTCACCGGCGACATCGGCGAGATCGCCGTGCTGGCCCGCGACGGCCGCCTGGGTGGCGCCCGCCTCCACCTCTTCCGGCCGCTCCAGTTCATGCTGGCCTCCCCCGCGGAGGACGCGGCCGAGATCATGGCGCGGCTTGGACCCGTGGTCTGGACGGAGGACAAGTACGACGGGATCCGCGTCCAGCTCCACCGTCGCGGAGCCGAGGCGCGGCTCTTCAGCCGCGACCTCCACGACGTGAGCGGGCAGTTCCCGGAGGTGGTCGCCGCGGCGGCCGGGCTGGCGTGGGACGGGATCCTCGACGGCGAGCTGCTCGCCTACCGCGGCGGCGTCGTCCTCCCGTTCCTGGCCCTCCAGCGGCGGCTCGGTCGCAAGGCGCCGTCCGCCGCGCTCCGGGACGAGGTCCCGGTCGCCTACGTCGCCTTCGACGCGCTGGCACTGGGACCGCGGGGCGGCGACGTGCAGCCGCTCCTGGCGCGTCCGCTCGTGGAGCGTCGGGCGCGCCTGGTGGAGCTTGGTCTCCCGGAAGCCGATCCGGCCCGCTTCGCGCTCTCGCGCCTGGTCCAGGTCGGGTCGACCGACGAGCTGGAGGCCGTCTTTCTCGCCGCGCGGGCGCGCCGCAACGAAGGCCTGATGGTCAAGGACCCCACGAGCGT
>CAZKXK010000299.1:1613-2934 GCA_964556585.1 uncultured Anaerolineaceae bacterium | reverse complement strand
CGATCGGCCCGGTCGGTCACGGACGCCAGCAGGCCCGCTGCCTCCAGCGCGTCCGCGAGACGCTTGACGTTCATCGGGTCGGTCCGCAGCCGGCGGGCGAGCTCCCGGAGGCTGATGCCGGGCTGCTCCACGACGGCGCGCAGCACGCTGGCCTGCGGACTGCTGAGGTGCAGGTCGGCGATCTGCGCCTCCCAGGCACCCCGGACGGTCCGGTGCGCGCGGCCGAGCCGAAAGGCGAGATTCTGCTCGAGGGAGAGGGCCGCGCTTTCCGGCGTCGAGCCCGGTCTCCGGTCAGGGAGCTGGTTCCGGTTGGCCATGTTGGTGGTCGTCGTCCTGTTGCTCGGGTCTGGATTGATCGTAGACATGACTACAATACGCGGGACGGCGCCGGGGCGCCATTCGACCGCGCGGCCGGCCCGGATCGGTTCCGGCCGCACCGCCAAGCGAGGCGGCCCGCGGCCGCCATTGGCCCTGGCCCACCCAGGGCGAACACCCGATGTCGATGGGCTGGGTCGTGTCCCCAGCGTTGGTGCACCAGTGGATGGCCGTGAACGAGTGCGGTGTTCGCGTTGGTCCGCTCGCCCCGTCAGCGGGCCACCGTTACGAGGCGTAACGACAGACCGCGACGACGGCGGGATCATCCGACCGACTCTCGTCCGAGCTTCGAAAGGGGGTCTGGAGTTGGCGTCACCTGCGCTTTCGCTCATCGCCGCGGCAATCGCCGACGGGCGTAGAGACTGCGACATCTCCAGCGCTCCGGGGGAGCGATCGCTGGCCGCCCTGGTCAGCTCGGCCGAGCAGGACCCGCGCCGCTCCGTTCGCGAGTTCCTTGCCGAGTCGCTGGAGGCCTCCAACCCCTCGCCCGCCGCGCTGGACACGTTCTCGCTGCGGCGGCTCGCGATGCGCGCGAGGCGATATGCGCGCGCCGCGGCGATCGTCGAAGAGTTCTGCGCGGTCGGTGAGACAAGCCCCGAGACCGTCGACCCGGGCATGCCCGAACGGCGGGCGGCCCCGGAGCGGCGCATCGAGAGCATCCGCCCATGGGGACGCAGATGGGACGACCAGGTAAGCCATCACGTGGTCCGGTCGATCGCGCTCCCGAGCGCATCCTGATCCCAACCGAACGTACGGGGCCTTCGCCTCCGGTCTACCTCGCCTCCCACGAACAATCGCGCCCCGGTGCCTCCCGACTGCCCTTCGTCGGGGCGCACCGGGGCGGCTCGCCTGGTCTCCACCGTTGCCCCTGGCGCTCATCGCAGCGGCCGACGCAGCCCTGTACCGGGCCAAGGCCGCCGGGCGGAACCGCGTCTGTCTCGCCGGT
>CAZKXK010000299.1:0-1603 GCA_964556585.1 uncultured Anaerolineaceae bacterium | reverse complement strand
GTGCCCAGGTGTTCGCACCCGGCGGACGCAGCGCCAGGTCATGACGAACCGTCATGACGCCAGGGGAGCGGCCGCCCAGGCTGAGCATGGACGAGGCTGTCCGCCGTGATATCGCCGCCCACGTTGGCGGCCGGGGACGGCCACTCGTGGGCTCGATGCGGGTGAGCAGGGATGCGCAAACGTCCGGGAGCTCTGGCGCCGCCTGAGGGCGAGGCGGGAATTCGCGCGCTCCTCGACGGCATCCCCGGGGCTGTCTACCGACGCGAGGCCGCGCCGCCGTGGCGCTTCGCGTACGTGAGCGACGCGATCGAGGCGATCGCCGGCTACCGGGCGCAGGACCTGGTCGAGCCGGGCGGCAGCGCGGACGCGCTCCTCCCGGTGCCCGACGACCTGCCCGCGATCACCGACGCGATGCGTCTCGCCGTCTCGGCCGGGCAGCCGTACGAGCTGGGCTACCGCGTCCGCCACGCGGACGGGACCACGCGCTGGATCGCGGATCGCGGGCGTCCGGGCCATGACACGAGCGGCCGGCCGGCGTGGATCGACGGGGTGCTCTTCGACGTCACCGAGCGCCGGCAGGCAGAGCTGCGAGGCCTGGCCGAAGCCGAGCGCGTTCAGCGAGAGCTCCTCCAGGAGCGGACCCTGCTCGAGACGCTCCTGGACCAGTCCCCGGACCACATCTACTTCAAGGACACCGCGAGTCGCTTCACACGGATCAGCGGGACCATGGCCACGTCGCTCGGACTGGCCGATCCGACACTGGCGATCGGCAAGACCGACTTCGACTTCTTCCTGGTTGAACAGGCCCAATCCGCATTCGACGACGAACGGGAGATCATGCGGTCGGGCCAGCCCGTGGTGGATCTCGAGGAGCGAGAGACGTGGCCCGACGGTCGCGAGACGTGGGCGTCGACCACCAAGCTGGTCCGTACGGACCACGACGGAAGGGTGGTGGGGACGTTCGGTGTCTCGCGGGACATCACCGAGCGAAAGCACCACGCGGCAGCCCTGGAGACATCGGAGCGGCGCCTGCGAACCGCGCTCGACACGATGCTCGACGGGGTCACGATCCAGTCGGCCGTGCGAGATGACGGCGGACGCATCGTCGACTTCCGGATCGACTACGCCAACTCCGCGATCGGCCTGATCGACGGTACAGCGGGCAGTCTTCAGGCTGGCCGCACCCTGCTCGAGCTGTTCCCGGCCCACCGCACGAACGGGCTCTTCGACGCCTACGCGAACCTTGTCGAGACGGGCGTCCCGTTTCAGTCGGCCGCCTTCCACTACGTCGACGCCGATGCGGACGGCGGACCCCTTGACCAGGTCCTCGACCTGCGAGCAGCCAGGCTCGGTGACGGCTATGTCCTCTCGGTGCGTGACGTCACGGAGCAGCGCCGGGCGGACGAGGCGATGGTCGAGCAGCGGGCCCTGCTCGAGGCCCTGATGGACAACACGCCCGACCACATCTACTTCAAGGATGCGGACAGCCGGTTCACGTTGATCAGCAAGGCGACGGCCGAGTCCTTCGGACTTCGCGACGCTTCGGAAGTAGTCGGGATGACCGACTTCGACTTCTTCACCGAGGAACATGCCCGGCCCGCGT
>CAZKXK010000298.1:0-2937 GCA_964556585.1 uncultured Anaerolineaceae bacterium | reverse complement strand
GCCTGACTGGCGCCGCGGTCTCGCCGGTTCGCGGAGGCTTCGGACAGGCGCGCATCGTTGGGCGACAATGGCCCTCGGCCGGGCGGGCACGGGCACGTCGGGGGGTCACCGCGCGACCGGCGACCCCGGGGGCGACCAGGAAGGAGTCAGGATGAGCGGGACGGACGCCGCGCACGCCGCGTGGGCGACAATCGCGCAGCTGGACCCCGAGGTCTGGTCCGCGATGCGCGGCGAGGCGGACCGTCAGCGCTGGAAGCTCGAGCTGATCGCGAGCGAGAACTACACGTTCGCCGCGGTGATGGAAGCGCAGGGCTCCTGGCTCACCAACAAGTACGCCGAGGGCCTGCCGGGCCACCGCTACTACGGCGGCTGCGAATACGTGGACGTCGTGGAGCGGCTTGCCCAGGACCGCGCGCTCGCGCTGTTTCCGGGGGCCGAGCACGTGAACGTGCAGCCGCACGCGGGCGCGCCCGCCAACCTCGCGGCGTTCTACGCGGTCCTCTCCCCGGGCGACCGGATTCTCGGGATGAGCCTCGCCGACGGTGGCCACCTGACCCACGGGTCACCGGTCAACGTCAGCGGCACGTGGTTCGAGGTCCACGCCTACGGCGTCGATCGCGCGACCGAGCGAATCGACTACGACGCGGTCGAGCGGCTGGCGGCCGAGGTTCGCCCGAAGCTCGTGATCGCGGGGGCGAGCTCGTACTCGCGGATCCTGGATTTCGAGCGCTTCGCGGCGATCGCCCACGGCGTGGGCGCCTACCTCCTGGTGGACATGGCGCACATCGCCGGGCTGGTCGCCGCCGGGCTGCATCCCTCGCCGTTCCCGTACGCGGACCTCGTCACGACCACCACCCACAAGACGCTCCGCGGTCCGCGGGGCGGCCTCGTCTTCTCGACCGCCGCGCTTGCCCGGCAGGTGGACAAGGCCGTCTTCCCGGGCACGCAGGGCGGGCCCCTGATGCACGTCATCGCCGCGAAGGCGGTGGCGCTGCGGTTGGCCGCCCTTCCCGCCTTCCGGGAGGACCAGCGTCGCACCGTGGAGAACGCGCGCGTGCTTGCCGCCGAGATCGGTGGCCGGGGTGGGCGCGTGATCACCCGGGGAACGGACAACCACATGCTGAGCGTCGACGTGACGCCATTCGGGGTGACCGGTCGGGAAGCGGAGCGCCTCCTCGACGAGGTCGGGATCATCGTCAACAAGAACGCGATCCCGTTCGACCCGAAGCCGCCCAATATCGCCTCGGGCATCCGCATCGGCACACCCGCCGTCACCACGCGCGGATTCGGCCCGGACGAGATGCGCGAGATCGGCCGCTTGATCGTGGACTCGCTCACCTCCCGGGAGGAGCCGGCCGAGCAGGCCAGGGTCGCGGCCGAGGTTCGCGACATCTGCGGGCGCTTCCCCGTCCCAGGGCTGCCCGAAGCGTGACCCCGTGAATGAGGGTGTCGAGCTTCCCGCCCTCGGCGCGTTCGCCACCGCCGCGATCCTGGCGCTCCTGCTCACGCCGCTCGTTCGCCGCTTCGCGCGCCGCTTCGACGTCCTGGACCATCCAGGCGAGCGGCGCGTCAACACCGCCCCGGTGCCGCGCGGCGGAGGGATCGCGGTGGCCGCCGCCTTCGTGATCACCGCGCTCGCGCTGATGGCGGCCGACGCGATGTTCGGGATCTGGCCCGCCGCGGACGCGCCCGTGGCGACGGAGGTGGTCGCGCTCGTCGGTGGTGCGGTGCTGGCGGCCCTGATCGGCAGCCTGGACGACTGGTTCGACCTCCGGGCCCGCTGGCAGCTCGCCGGGCAGCTCCTGCTCGCGGGCGTGGCGCTGAGCCTCGGCATCACGGTGGGCCAGCTTGCCAACCCGTTCGGGCCCGGCTTCATCCGCCTCGACGGGGCATTCGGCGCCGGCTTCGCGGTGCTGTGGATCCTGGGGATGATCAACAGCATCAACTTCATCGACGGCCTGGACGGGCTCTCGTCCGGGGTTGCCCTCATCGCCGCGCTGACGCTGGGGACGATCAGCCTGACCGGGAACATCGACCAGCCGGCGATCGCCCTCCTCTGCTTCGCTCTGGCCGGCGCGCTGCTGGGCTTTCTCCGCTGGAACCTGCACCCGGCCTCGATCTTCGTCGGGACGAGCGGCGTCATGGTGATCGGCTACGTGCTGGCGCTGCTCGCGATCCTCGGCAGCGCCAAGGTGGCAGTCGCCCTGCTGGTCCTGGGAGTTCCGATCATCGACACGTTCTGGATCATCGTCCGGCGCCTCTCCGAGGGGCGCTCGCCGTTCTCGCCCGATCGCGGCCACATCCACCATCGCCTGCTGGACCTCGGCCTGTCCCACCTCCAGACGGTCCTCGTCATCTACGCGGTCTGCATCGCGCTCGCCGTGCTCTCGCTCGTTCTCTCCGGAACCGGCCAGATGTACGCGTTCCTGGGCGTCTTCGTGATCTTCGGGCTGGGGCTCTTCCTGCTGAGCCGCGCCGCTGGTGGGGACGGCGCCGCCTGACGGCGGTACGCTCTCGGTGCCGGACCCATCCGCGTCAGGCCCGCTTGCCGTGAGGTGGCGACGTGAAGAGGTCGCGCCAGGAATCGTGGGCCCTGGACGCGGTCAGCGCGCTTGTCGCAGCGCCGGGTCTCCGGACGTGGCTCGCGATCGTGGGCGCGGCGCTCGCGATCGGGACCGCCGGGTACATGCTCCTCGAGGGCTGGAACCTCTCCGACGCGCTCTACATGACGGTCATCAGCGTCACGACCGCCGGCTTCCGCGAGGTCCGAACGCTTGACGAGATTGGCCGGGTGTGGACGATGCTCGTCACGGGCTTCGGGGTCGTCCTGATCTTCGGCAGCGTCGGCCTCCTGACCGAATATCTCGTGACCGAGGCGACCAGTGGACGGAGGGTCGGGCGCCACATGACACGCCAGGTGGACGAGCTCCGCGGCCA
>CAZKXK010000297.1:0-2961 GCA_964556585.1 uncultured Anaerolineaceae bacterium | reverse complement strand
TGCGTGGTCGTCGTGGTCATGCTGTTCCCGTTCGTGTTCATGGTCCTGACCGCGTTCAAGTCCGAGGACCAGTACATCTCCGGCAACGGCTTCTCGCTCGACAGCTGGGCGGAGCTGTTCAACGTCCTGCCGGTCGTGCAGGAGCTGATCAACTCGACGGTCGTGACCGCCGGAGCCGTGGTGCTGATCATCGCCGTGAGCACGACCGGTGGTTTCGCCTTCGCGAAGCTCGGGTTCCGCGGCTCGGGGATGGTCTTCCTCGCCATCCTCGCCGGGATGATGATCCCGATGCAGTACATCATCATCCCGGAGTTCGTCAACATCGCCCGGGTCGCCCACCTGAACAACCAGTACCTCGGCGCGGTCCTGGTCTACGCGGCGCTCGGCGCCCCGTTCGCGACGTACCTCATGACGACGTACTACCGGGGCATCCCCACGGAGCTCATCGAGGCCTCGGTGATGGACGGGGCGTCGTACTGGCAGGTCTTCCGCAAGCTGATGCTGCCGCTCAGCATCCCCGCGATCACCACGGTCGCCGTGCTCCAGTTCATCCAGATCTGGGACGACCTCCTCATCGGCCTGCTCTTTCTCAACGACCCGCAGGTCCGCACCATCACGGTGGGCCTGGCGGTGATCCAGACCGGCCGCGTGGTCAACGTCCCCGCCCTGATGGCCGGCTCGCTGCTCTCGGCCCTGCCGGCGGTCGTCGTCTACCTGATCTTCCAGCGGAACCTGATCCAGGGCCTGACCATGGGGGTGAACAAGTGAGCGGGCACGCCGCAGCGCCGACCACGGCAACCGTGGCCCGCGGCGGCGGCGCCACCTCGCGCGCGCCGGGAGGAGACCCGCCGCCGCGCGACGCGGCGGCGGCCGGGGCGCTCGGCGCGCGTGACCGCCGCGACCAGATCGCGCGGCTGGTCGCGGAGCACGAGCGCATCTCCGTGGCGGAGCTCGCCGGGCGCTTCCTGGTCACCGACGCGTCCATCCGCCGGGACCTCGTGATCCTGGAGGAAGAGGGTCGCCTCCGGCGCGTGCACGGCGGGGCCGTGGGCGGCGCGGCGTCTCGCCACCTTGGCATCTACGCGGGCAAGGCGCGCGAGCACCGTGACGAGAAGGTGCGCATCGGCGCGGCGGCCGCGGCGATGATCTCGACCGGCGACGTGGTCTTCCTCGACTCCGGGACGACGGTCGCCGCGATCGCAGCCCGCATGCCCGGCTCGCTGCGCCGGTCCGGCGCGATCACGGTGGTGACTCCATCCCTGCCGATCGTCGAGGAGATCGGCAGCTGGGAAGCTCCGCACCTGATCTGCCTGGGTGGTCTCTATCTTCCCGACTACCGCGCGGTCGTCGGTCCACAGGCGGTGGCGGGCATCCGCGAGCTGTCGGCCGACATCGTGTTCCTTGGCTGTGAGGGGCTCACGACCGAGGAGGGCCTGACGACGCCCCACGTGCTCGTCGCGGAGGTGGGGGCGATGATGGCCGCCCGGGCCAGGCGCGTCGTCGTGGTGGCCGATGCCTCCAAGCTCGGCCAGTCCGGCTTCACGCCAATCATCCCGATCGCGGCGGTGAACACGCTCGTCACCGACCGTGGCGCCGATCCCGCGCACGTCGAGCGCATCCGCGCGGCCGGCGTCGAGGTGATCCTCGCGTGAGCGCGCGCATCACGGAGGGCTGGAGCCTCCGCGACATCCCCGCCCTGGTCCTGGAGAACGCGGCGCTCCGGCTGACCGTGCTCCCGGAGCTGGGCGCGCATGTTCTGGAGCTTGTCGACAAGGCGGCGGACCGCAACCTCCTCTGGTCGAACCCGAGGACGCCGCCGCGTCGCGCACCGTACGGGGCGCACTTCGACGACTGGTGGTCCGGCGGATGGGACGAGATCTTCCCGACGGGCGATCGAGCCAGCCTCCACGGCGAGCAGCTGCCGTACATGGGCGAGCTCTGGTCCGTCCCGTGGGTGGCGGCCGTCGGCGCGGCGAACGATCGTGCCTGGATCACCACGACGGGCGTGGCGACGATGGCGCCGGCGCGCCTCGAGCGGACCCTGGACCTCCGCGGTGACGAGCCCGTCCTGCGCGCCCACTACCGCCTCACGAACCTGGACGTGCGCCCGCTGTCCTTCCTGTGGGGAATCCATCCCGCCTTCGCGGTCACGCCGGCACACCGCATCGACCTTCCGGGGCACGAGATGCTGGTCGGCGTGTCGTCCGGCCCGACCATGGGCGAGGTCGGGACCGCGTACACGTGGCCGAACCAGCCGGACCCGACCACGCTGACCGGGTCGCGCGACGCCCGGCGCGTGCGACCGGCATCCGACGCGGTCTTCGGCGGCCACTGGGCAACCGACCTGCCGGAGGGCTGGCTCGCCCTCACCGACACGTCGTCCGGCCGCGGGGTGGCGATCAGCTTCGACCGCGCGGTCTTCCCGCACGCCTGGCTCTGGCAGGTCTACGGTGGCTGGCGCGGCCACCATCACCTGTGCCTGGAGCCGTGGACGGGTCATCCGATGCAGCTCGAGGCGGCCCAGGCGGCCGGTCGAGCACGGACCCTCCAGCCCGGCGAGTCGCTGGAGACCGACGTCGCCTTCGTCCTCTACGCGGGGCTCGAGGCGGTCGGGACGGTCCAGCAACACGGGGACGCATTCACGGTTCGCTGAGCCGCGGACCAGCGCGCCGGGGCAGGCGATGCCGTCCGCCGCGGCGGCGGCCGCGAGCGAGCGCCCTGGCGACGAAGGCCGGACCCGCGCGACTGTTGCGGCGTCGAGCCGGAGCTATCCCGCAGGCGAGGGCTGACCCTGTGCCGCGACCTCGACAACCTGGTCGAGCTCGTCGAGGAGGGCCGCTTTCGCGTCCGGGGACAGGAACGAAGCCACGATGGAGTTGCGCGCGAGCCGGGCCAGGTCGCCGTCGCCGAGCCCCAGCCCGTCGGCGACGGCAAGGTAGTTGTCGACGACATAGCCGCCGA
>CAZKXK010000296.1:0-2963 GCA_964556585.1 uncultured Anaerolineaceae bacterium | reverse complement strand
CCGCTGAGGCCGGCCGCCCGCCCACGCCACGCGGTCAGGTCCCGCGGCGCCGGTCCAGCCAGAGGATTGCCAGCAGCGTCTTCGCGTCGAGGACCTCGCCCCTGTCAGCCGCGGCGAGGGCATCGCCGAGAGGGAGCCGTACCAGCTCGAGCGCCTCGTCCGCGTCGGGTGCCAGCCGGCCCGGCCCGGCCGCCACGAGATCCGTCGCGAGGTAGAGGTGCATCAGCTCGGACGCGAACCCGGGCGCCGTCCAGAACGCGCCCAGCCGCTCCCAGCTCGCGGCGCGGTACCCGGTCTCCTCCTCCAGCTCGCGGCGCGAGGCGAGCTCCGGATCCTCGATCGCGCCGATGGCCGGGTCGCGATCCAGCGTCCCGGCGGGGATCTCGAGGAGCGTGCGGCCGGCCGGCTGGCGCCACTGGCGGACGAGCAGGAGGCGGTCAGCGTCGTCGAGGGCGGCGATGGCGACGGCGCCCGGGTGTCGCACGACGTCGCGCCGGTGGCGGCTCCCGTCGGCGCGCTCGGTCGTCTCGACCCGCACCTCGAGGTAGCGACCGCGATGGACGACTTCGGACTTCACGAGCCGCTCCGCGAGGCGCTCCGCCTCGCCGGCGTCCCGGTTCGCCGGTTGCCGCGGACGGTCGCGCGAGATCGGGGGCTCGGTCATGCCGGGCATGATGGCATGCCCCGGGAATCGACGAGCCGGGCCGCGAGGCCCGGCTCGTCGGAGGCGCGACGGCGTCGCCCGCGATGCGATCAGCTCGCGGCGGGCATCCGGGTGCGGAGCAGCGACATCTCGCTCGTTGCGTCGAAGAGGTGGATCTTCTCGAGCGGGAGGTGGAGCGTGACGACATCGCCCGGCCGCACGTTCCGGTCCGAGGAGACGACCGCCACGATGTCCACGCCGGCGACCATGATGTGGAGCAGCTCCTCGTTTCCGAGGTACTCCACGACATCGGCCTTGGCCTGGGCCGACGGCACCAGCCCGCCGGTGTCGGCGACGTCGATGTGCTCCGGGCGGACGCCCAGGATGAAGCTGCTGCCAGTGCTCGCTCCGACGGCTTCGCGGAAGGCCGGCGGGAGCGGGACGGTGAAGCCGGGGGCCGTGAGGACGGCGCCGTCACCGCTGCCCGACAGCTGCACGGGGAGGAAGTTCATCGACGGGCTGCCGATGAACCCGGCCACGAACTTGTTCAGGGGGTGGTCGTACAGCTCCTGCGGGGCGCCGACCTGCTGGAGCTTCGCCTGGCTCATGACCGCGATGCGCTGACCCATCGTCATCGCCTCGACCTGGTCGTGGGTGACGTACACGATGGTGGTCTTGAGGCGCTGGTGGAGGCGGGCGATCTCGGCCCGGGTCTGGACCCGGAGCTTGGCGTCGAGGTTGGAGAGCGGCTCGTCCATCAGGAAGACTGCCGGCTCGCGCACGATCGCCCGGCCCAGCGCAACGCGCTGGCGCTGGCCTCCGGACAGCTCCTTCGGCTTCCGCTGCAGGAGCGTGGTCAGCTGGATGGTCTCGGCCGCCTCCTTGACCCGCCGATCGATCTCCTTCTTGTCGACCTTGCGCAGCTTGAGCCCGAAGGCAAGGTTGTCGTACACGCTCATGTGGGGGTAGAGCGCGTAGCTCTGGAAGACCATCGCGATGTCGCGGTCCTTGGGGGGGATGTCGTTGACCACGCGGTCGGCGATGCGGACCAAGCCTTCGGTGATGTCCTCGAGCCCGGCGATCATGCGCAGGCTGGTGGTCTTGCCGCAGCCGGACGGTCCTACGAAGACCATGAACTCGCCGTCGGCGATCTCCAGGTTGAAGTCGTTGACGGCGATCACGTCCCCATACTTCTTCGTGACGTGATCGAACGTGACGGTGGCCATGCGCGGACTCCTTCGCCCCTCCGGGTCATCGCGGGTCCTTGCATCCGGCCGCCGGAGCGGCTCGGACGGACCCCGTACGAGGTGCCGGTTCGGGCTGGTCCGGATCGTACCATCCGCCTGCCGGCCAGAACCGGGCGGATGCGCACCGCGCGGAGCGTGTGCCGATCAGGCGTCGCGATCGCGGTGGACCGGGAAGGTCCGGCCGCGGATCGTGGCAGCGCGCAGCGAGGCGACGACGCGGTCCGCCGTGGTCTCGGCCACGTCGACCAGCGAGAACGAGTCGGCAATCTGGATCGCACCGATGTCCGAGCCCGGCACGCCGGCCTCGTTCGCGATCGCGCCGACCAGGTCGCCCGGCCGCATGCCGGCGCGACGGCCGCCGCCGACGTAGAGCCGGACCCACGGCCCCGACGCCCGGCGCCCGTTCGACATCGGGCCCTGGGGAGCTTCCCGGTCGGGAGGGGCCGGTGGCCGGCCGGGCAGCGGCCGGGCTCCCGGTCGTACGGGGCCGGCGCGTCCGACGGGCCCGCCGGATCGTGGCGCGAACCCGGGACGGCCGGGTCGCGCCATGGGCCGAGGCGGACGATCCACCGGCAACGTGGCCGGGGCGATCTCCACCTCCTCGACGTCGCGCGCGTTCGCGCCCTCGAGGAGCGACACCGCCGCGAGCGCGATCTCCACCAGGTCGAACTCGTCGGCGAGCGGCTCCACCACGCCGCGGTAGCGCTCCAGCCCTTCCTCCAGCAGCATCTTCACCGCCTCGTTCAGGCCGTAAAGCAGATTGGTTCCGGGTGTGTACGGGAAATAGCCGGTCTTGTTCGCCTCCAGCATCGGCCGCCAGTCCCAGTAGCTGCGCGGCAATTTCGCGGAGTCCGCCGCTTTCAGCGCTTTGTCGCTGATCGCGTTGAACGACAATCCCGGCGGCAGCATCAGGCCTTTTTGCGAACCGGCCACGGTCACGTCGACACGCCATGCGTCGTGCCGGTAATCGATCGACGCCAAGGACGAAATCGTATCGACCATCAACAGCGCCGGATGTGCCGCGGTGTCCAGGGCAGCGCGCACCTCATCCACGCGCGAGGTGCAAGATCGGA
>CAZKXK010000295.1:0-2992 GCA_964556585.1 uncultured Anaerolineaceae bacterium | reverse complement strand
GCTACGGACGCAAGCTTCTCATGAGCGCCGGGCTGGTCCTCTTCGTGATCGGCTCGCTGGGCTGCGCCCTGGCGCCGGGCCCGGAAGTGTTCATCGCCGCGCGGGTGGCGCTCGGGCTAGCCGGTGCCACGCTCATCGTCATGGTCCTCTCGATCATCACCGTGTTGTTCGACGAGGCTGAGCGGCCGCGCGCGATCGGGATCTGGGGGGCCGCCAACTTCATCGGCCTGCCCTTGGGACCGATCGTCGGTGGCTGGATGCTGAGCCACGTCTGGTGGGGCTGGATCTTCCTGGTGAACGTGCCAGTGGCCCTCCTCGGCCTGGTCGCCGTGCTGGCGCTCGTGCCGGAATCCAGGTCGGCCAAGCGACCGGGCATTGACCTCGTCGGCGTCGTGCTCTCGAGCGCCGGGCTCGTCGCCCTCATGTACGGTGTCGTGAAGGCCGGGGATGACGGCTGGGGCAGCGCGAGCGCCATCGGGCCGGTCGCCGCCGGGCTCGCGGTGCTTGCCGTGTTCGTGCTCTGGGAGCGCCGGCTCACCGCCCAACCGGACGGAGAGCCGCTCATCGACCTCGCGCTCTTCCGCTCGCGCAGCTTCACGTGGGGGGTGCTTCTGACGGCCTTCGGCGTCTTCGGGCTGTTCGGGGTCCTGTTCGGGCTGCCCCAGTACTTCCAGGCGATCATGGGCGTCGATCCGCAGGGTTCGGGGTTCCGGCTCCTGCCGGCGGTGGTCGGCCTCCTCGTGGGCGCCGTGACGGCAGATCGGGTGACGGCCCGGATCGGGGCCAAGCTCACGGTCGCGATCGGGTTCGCGGTGGTCGTGGTCGGCTCGGTCGTCGGCGCCACGATGACCAGCACGAGCGGCGATGCGTTCATCGCCGGGTGGACCTTCATCGTGGGCCTCGGGGGCGGCATGGGCTTCGCCACCGCCGCGTCGGCAGCGCTCGTCGAGCTGTCGGCCGACCGGAGCGGCGTCGGCGCCGCGCTTCTCCAGGCGGTCGTGAAGCTGGGCCCGGCGTTCGGCGCGTCGTTCCTGGGCAGCGTCCTCAACTCGACCTACCAGGCGCAGGTGGCGGTGACCGGGCTGCCGGCGGCGGCTGCCGCCACCGTGAAGGCGAGCGTCTTTGGGGGGCTCACGGTCGCACAACAAACGGGGTCGGCGGAGCTGCTCGCATCGGTCAGGACGGCATTCGTCACGGGTATGGACGACGCCGTGCGGATCACCGCGGGCGTGGCCCTCGTCGCGATCGTCTTTGCCCTCCTGTTCCTGCCCGCCCGGGCGCGGGCAGCGCGGCCGGCCGGGACGCCGCAGGCTGCGACTGGCCCAATGCAGGCGAGCTAGACGAAGGAGATCGGGAGGGGCGACACTGGGCCGAAGCGAGTGCGGCCACCAACGACGGAGAGTTGCGCAATGGACACGACCCATGCCGACGTTCCACCCAGGTTAGGCCTGCGTGAACGCAAGAAGGCGAAGACGCGCGCCCTGATCCAGGAGCACGCTCTGCGACTGTTCCAGCAGCAGGGTTACGACGAGACCTCCATCGAGCAGATCGCGGAGGCCGCGGAGGTCTCGCCCTCCACCGTCTTCCGCTACTTCCCCACCAAGCCGGACCTCGTGATCTACGACGATCTCGATGAGCGGATGATCGAGGCATTCCGCGCGCAGCCACCCGAGCTCAGCGCCGTCCAGGCGCTGCGCGCCTCGCTCCGGTCCGGCTTCGGGAGTCTCGCCGGCGAGGAGATGGCCCTGCAGCTGGAGCGCGAGCGACTCATGCGGAGCGTGCCCGAGCTGCAGGCAGCGATGCTCGGGGAATTCGCGCGCACCGTGGGGGAGGTCGCCGATCTCGTGGCCGAGCGTGCGCGCCGGCCGGCCGACGACGATGCGGTGCTGGCGCTCGCCGGTGCGGTGATCGGCGTCGCGATCGCGGCCTGGTTCGCACCCGACGCCCACGAAGGTGACGACCCGGCCGAGCGGTTCCTCGACCGTGTCGACACCGGCATGGCGCTCCTGGAATCCGGCTTCCGGTTCTGAGCGGCCAGCCCGCTGCTACCCTCCGCGAATGACGTGGCTGGTCCGGCAGGTACGACCGCCCGAATTCCCCGCGCTGCACGCCGTCGTGACCGGCGCATTCGGGCGGGAGGACGAAGCGCGCCTGGTCGAGCGCCTGCGCGCCTCGGATGCCTGGGTGCCGCGGCTCACGCTCGTCGCCCGGCCGTTGGGCGAACGTCGCGGCCCGATCGTGGGATTCGCCGCCCTGAGCCGGATCACGGTCGGCGGGCAACCGGCGCTCGCGCTCGCGCCCGTCGCGGTGGCCCCCGAGTGGCAAGGGAAAGGAGCCGGCTCGGCCCTCGTGCGCACGGGCATCGCGCGAGCGGCGCGGCGCCACGAGCGCCTGATCGTGGTGCTCGGAGATCCGTCCTACTACGGCCGGTTCGGCTTTGTGGCCGCGATTCCCATGGGCATCCACGGACCCTACGATCACGCAGGCCCCGCCTTCCAGGCGCTCGTCCTGCCAGGCGACGACCCGATCCCGAGCGGACTCGCCGTCTACCCGGACCTGTTCGACGGGTTGTGACGCCGCCCAGCGCGACCGGCGTCCGAGCGGACGGCGTTCCAGTCCGCGTCGAACACGCCTCAGGACGTGCGGCCGAAGTCGACCTCCTTCGTCTTCACCGTCCCGGCCGTCCGGCCCGGCGCCGTCTGGTAGGTCCAGTACAGGTTCGTGTGCGCGATGACCTGGTCGGGCGGCGGCGCACCCCAGGCGGTCTGGTCCTCCGTCGTGTGCGCGTCGCTGACAAGGGTCGCGTCGTATCCCCTGGCGAACGCTCCGTGCAGCGTCGAGCGGACGCATGCGTCCGTCTGGGCGCCGACGACGACGAGTCGCCCGACTCCCAGGCCCGACAGCACGGTCTCCAGGGCGGTGTCCTCGAAGGAGTCCCCGTAGTGCTTCTCGACGAGCGGCTCGGCGTCGCCCGGAGTCAGCTCGGGGACGA
>CAZKXK010000294.1:0-3013 GCA_964556585.1 uncultured Anaerolineaceae bacterium | reverse complement strand
GCACGATCCCCTGGTCCATGATGTCGGCCACCAGCTCCGGCGGCGTCTCCTCGATCGTGTCCTTGATCGTGTCGACGATCTGCTGCACCGAGGGCTCGATCGCCTCGCGGATCTGGTCGGCGCCCACCTCCACGCCACGCGGCAATCCGGTCAGCAGGTCGCGGCCCCGGAGCAGGACTCGCTGGCCGTCCCAGTCGCCCAGGTAGGCCGACCCGATCGCGATCTTGATGTCCTCCGCGGTGCGCTCGCCGAGCAGCAGGTTGTACTCGCGGCGGGCGAAGTTGACGATGTCCACGTCCATCTCGTCGCCACCGATCCGGATGCTCCGGCTGACCACGATCCCGCCGAGGCTGATCACGGCGACCTCGGTGGTGCCGCCGCCGATGTCGACGATCAGGCTGCCGGTCGGCTCCGAGACCGGCAGACCGGCCCCGATTGCGGCGGCCATCGGCTCTTCGATCAGGCGTGCCCACCGGGCGCCGGCGTTCAGGGCGGCGTCGCGGACGGCCCGCTTCTCCACCTCGGTGACGCCCGACGGGATGCCCAGGACCATGCGCGGTCGCGGGATGAGGCCGATCCGGTCGTGCACGCGGTGCACGAAGTACTTGATCATCTGCTCGGTCACGTCGAAGTCGCTGATGACCCCGTCGCGGAGCGGGCGGATCGCGATGATGTTGGCCGGCGTGCGGCCGACCATCCGCTTCGCCTCCGCGCCGATCGCGAGCACCTTCTTGGTCTTCGCGTCGATGGCGACCACGCTCGGCTCGCTGATCACGATGCCGCGGTCGCGGACGTGGACGAGCGTGTTTGCGGTTCCGAGGTCGATCCCGATGTCGCGGGAGAAGATGCCGAGGAGCGCGTCGAACATGGTGCCGGGCGGGTTTCCTTGGACCTGGAGGGTGCGAGTGAGGCTCGGGGGCCGCGCGATCGCGGGCGCAGCGAGGCGGCGCGACATCGCGCGGACGCCCGGGGAGTATACCGCCCGCAGCGGATCGGCCCGACGGTCCTCCTCCTCGCGCGCGACACCGGAGCGACCGGCCCGCCGCTCAACCCGCCGCGGCGCGGAGGCCGGGACTGCCCGGCCGATCGAACGAGACTCCGCGATCGCGGAGCGACACGAACGCCGCGTGCCCGATCACGACATGGTCGAGCAGGTCGATGTCGAGAAGCCGCCCGGCGGCGAGCGCCTCCGCCGTCAGGTGCAGGTCGTCCGGGCTGGGGGTCGGATCGCCACTGGGGTGGTTGTGGACGAGGATGACGCCCGCCGCGTTCGTGCGGACCGCGTCCCGGAAGAGCTCGCCCACGCGGACCAGGGAGGCGGAGACGTTGCCCTGGTAGACGGTCACCACCTGGAGGACGACGTTCTTCGTGTTCAGGAGGACCACCCGCAGCTCCTCGCGCTCGAGGGAACCCATCTCGACCATCAGGCGCTCCGCCACGTCCCGCGGGGCCCGGACGGTCCACCGGCCGGGCGGCCAGGCCTCGGCCGCCCGGCGGCCCAGCTCGAACGCCGCGGCCAGCTGGGCCGCCTTCGCCGTCCCGACTCCGGGCAGACCGCGCAGCTCCAGCTCGCCCGCCCTGGCGAGGCCGGCCAGCCCGTCGTGGCGGGCGAGCGCCTATTCCGCCAGGCGCAGGGCGCTGCACCCGCGCGCGCCGGAGCCCCAGACGAGCGCCACGAGCTCCGCGGCGGAGAGGCCAGCGGGGCCTCGCCGGGCGAGCCGTTCGCGGGGGCGTTCGTCGGCCGGCATCTCGCGCAGGCGCCGGCCGCCGGCGGGAACGGGAGGAGTGGCTGAACCGGCAGCGATCACTCGGGGCTCCTTTGGTCGGTCGGATGGTGGCGTTCCCGAGCCCGGACAACGGAGCCCGCCGATTCCTCCGCCATCCGGACCCGGGAACGCGGCGCAGCCTACCGGTCGGCCCTCACCCCGGACTCATCGCGGCCTCGCCTGGCCATTACCCGGCCATCTCGACCGGCACGCCGGCGCTATCCGGTGGCGACGCGCGACCCCGCCAGCAGGAACAGGACGAGCGGGATCCCGTTGTAGACGGCATGGAGGGCGATCGGTGCGGCGAGCGTCCGCCGGCGCAGGAAGACCCAGCCGAGCAGGAGCCCGACCGGGATGCGGACGGCGAAGGTGATGAGCGCAATGCGCAGCCCGGTCGAAAAGTCGCTGCCGAGCACGGTGAGGACGTGGACCAGGGCGAAGAAGAGCCCGGCACGGATGATCGCCGCCCGCGGTCCGGCGGTGCGGGCCCAGGCGGTCGTGGTGAACCCGCGGAAGAAGAGCTCCTCCCAGAAGGGGGCCACCGCGACGGCGGCAAGGAGGTTCAGGGCGGCACCCGCCGGATCGTGGGTCGGCGGGAGCGTGGGCTCCGGCGTCGCACCCAGGACCGCGATGAGGACCGCGGCCAGGAACGCCGCCGCCAGGATCGCGGGGATCGCGAGCGCGGTGCCCCACGCGATGTCCTCGAGCAGCGAGCCCTCCCCGGGCCGGGGTCGCCGGAACCCGAGGTCGTGCCAGGTCAGGGACCCCGGCCCGATCACGAGAAGTGCGACGAGCCCCACCGAGACGAGGCCCGAGACCAGCGACGAGATCAGCACGCCCGCCTGGTCACTCAGCCCGACTCCCACCGCGTCGAGGGCCACCGCCACGACGTTGACGATGAACAGGCTGCCGAGGAACGCCGACGCGAAGACGAGGTAGGGCGACGGCCCGGCATACCCGGCGATCCCGTCGGCGGCCCGCTGGAGCCCCTGCGCGCCGGCGCCCGCGACGAGGCCGAGCGCGAGGATGCCGAAGCCGCCGACGATCAGTAGCGCGCTCGCGCCGCTGCCCCCTCCCGCAAGCCCCACGAAGAGCGCGGCGAGGCCGGCGACCGCCAGGCCCCACCCCGCCACGTACAGCCCCGGGGCGGCGCGACCGTAGAGGTCGAACGTCCCGCGCCGGACCGGGTGCGACGCCACCGGTGCGCCGCCGACCGGGGGGTCGGGCGAGCTCAGGGCCGGGGGGTC
>CAZKXK010000293.1:0-3026 GCA_964556585.1 uncultured Anaerolineaceae bacterium | reverse complement strand
CGCCCCAGACCCTGGATCATGGTGGTCGGCGCGCTCGTCCTGGGCGTGCTCGAGGTGGTCCTCGGGGGGGTGCGGTCTTACCCGGTCGCGCTCGTCGCGATGTTCGGCGCGGGTGCCGGCGCGATCGCGATGATGGTCTCGGCCAACACGGCGATCCAGCTCGCCGTGCCGGACCACCTGCGGGGGAGGGTCATGTCCGTCTACACGACGGTCTTCTCCGGGTCGACCCCGATCGGCGCGCCGGTCATCGGCTGGCTGGCGTCCGCGTTCAGCACGGAGGTGGCCCTGGTCGTCGGCGGCGCGACGGCGATCGTCGCGGCCCTCGTGGCGGGGGCCTGGGTGCTGCGGGGCGGCCTCCCGCTCGTGCCCGGTTCCCTCGCGGACCGGCTCGCCCCGGAGGCGGTTCCCGGAGCCGGGCCGCCGCGCGGCGCCGGGACCTAGCACCCGCAGCGCCGTGGAACGCAAGTGGCTCATCCTCTCGAGCGTCTCGCTCGGGTCGCTGATGTCGACGCTCGACGGCAGCATCGTGAACATCGCCCTGCCGTCGATCCAGGCCGACTTCCGGATCGACCTGACCACGGTGGAGTGGGTCGTGGTCGCCTACCTGCTGGTCGTCGGCTCCCTGCTGCTGCCCTTCGGCCGGCTCGGCGAGGTGCTCACGTTCAAGCGGGTCTACCTGGTCGGGTTCAGCGTCTTCACGCTGGCGAGCATCTGCTGCGGGGCCGCCCCGAACGAAGCGGCGCTGATCGGCTTCCGCGTTGTCCAGGGCGTGGGCGCGGCGATGATCATGGCCATGGGTCCGGCCATCGTGGCGCGCACCTTCCCGGCCAGCGAGCGCGGGCGCGCCCTGGGCCTCAACGGGGTGAGCGTCTCGATCGGGCTCAGCCTCGGGCCCGCGCTCGGCGGGCTGCTCACCCAGCTGGCCACCTGGCGGGCGATCTTCCTGATCAACGCGCCGATCGGGCTCCTGGCAGTCGTCTGGGCCGCCCGCGTGCTCCCCGAGGAGACGCCCGGCAAGGGCCAGTCCTTCGACGTGCGGGGCGCTGCGCTCTCGGGGGTCGCGCTGTTTGCGCTGCTGCTCGCCCTCAGCGAGGGCCAGACATGGGGCTGGACGAGCCCGGCGACGATCGGGCTCCTGGTCGCCTTCGGGGTGCTGGGCGCGGCCCTGGTCGCGGTGGAGCGCGCCTCGATCCAGCCGATGATCGACCTTGCCCTGTTCCGGATCCGTCCCTTCGCCGCCGGCCTGGCGAGCGTGGTCGTGGCGTTCGCCGGCCTGTTTACCGCCACGTTTCTCCTGCCGTTCCTGCTCGAGCAGGGATCGGGCTTCTCCCCGATCGAGGCCGGCCTTCTGCTCACCCCGGTGCCGATCACGATGGCCCTCGTGGCGCCGTTCAGCGGCGCCGCCTCGGATCGCTTCGGGCCGCGCGCGCTCGCCAGCGCCGGCATGGCGATCGAGGCGCTGGGCCTCCTGAGCCTCACCCAGCTCCCGGTGAGCTTCAGCCTCCCGGACCTGGTCTGGCGGCTGGTCCTGCTGGGCCTCGGGCAGGGCCTGTTCATGAGCCCGAACAGCAGCGCCGTGCTCGGCTCGGTGCCTCGCCCGCGCGTGGGGACGGCCTCGGGCACGCTCGCCCAGATGCGCGTCACCGGCCAGGCGCTGGGGATCGCCCTGAGCGCGGCGATCGTCGCGACGCGGCTTCCCGTGCACCTCGCGGAGCTCGGCGGCCCGCCCACGGCCGCGCTGCAGAGCGTCGCGCTCGCCGGAGCCATCCACGACGCGTTCGTCGTGGCGGGCCTCGTCTGCTGCATCGGGATCGTGACCAGCCTCGTGCGGGGGTCGAGCCGGCCCGGCGCGGCCGACGCGACGGTCCCGGCACCCGCGTTCGTACCCGTCGAACAGGAGCGACCATGAGCCTCACACGACTCCAGGGCATCGATCCCGGCCGCATCGGCGTGTTCGCCGGGCCGCTCAACGGCCAGCCGGCGGCGGCCCAGCGCACGTTCGTCCGCGAGATGGAGCGGCTGGGCTACGGCACGCTCTGGTACGGCGAGGCGCTGGCCCAGGAGGCGTTCGCCCGGGGTGCCATCTACCTGGCCGCCACCGAGCGGCTCGTGATCGCGAGCGGCATCGCGAACATCTGGGCCCGCGACGCCGCGGCGATGGCGAACGGCGGCCGGACCCTCTCCGAGGCCTGGCCCGGCCGCTTCATCCTGGGCATCGGCGTCTCCCACGCCCCGCTGGTCAAGCTCCGCGGCGGCGACTACGGGCGCCCGTACACGGCCATGCGCAACTACCTCGACGCGATGGCCGCGGCGCCGTGGCGCGGACCCACGGCGGAGCTGCCACCCATCGTGCTGGCCGCGCTGGGGCCACGGATGGCGGGCCTCGCTGGCGAGCGCACGGCAGGTGCCTACCCCTACTTCTCGACCGCGGCCCACGTGCGCGAGGTGCGGGACATCCTGGGGCCGGAGCCGTTCCTCGCCGCAGACCTGCCGGTGGTGCTGGCCGCAGACCTCGCCGCGGCCCGCGTCATCGGCGATCGCCACCTGGCCGCGTACCTGGGATCGGCGAACTACCGGGCGAACCTGCTCCGGCTGGGCTGGCCGGAGGCGGATCTCCAGGCGCCCGGCTCGGATGCCCTGTTCGAGGCGATCGTCGCCTGGGGCGACCTCGATCGCATCGCCGACCTGGTGCGCGAGCGGTTTGCGGCGGGCGCCGACCAGGTCGTGCTGAACCTCGTCGCCGCGGACCCCTCGAGCCTGCCCCTCGACGAGCTCCGCGCGCTCGCAGCGCTCGCCTGAGGCCCTACCGCCGCCGGGGCGCTCGCCGCATCTCGCTGGCCACGGCCTGCTCACGCGGCGCTCCCGCGTCCAGGCCCGCGATGACGCCATCCACGTCCGCGGGGGCGCGGTTCTGGCTCAGCTTGCGCTTGCCCTCCAGCCGCGAGATCCGCAGCTCGATGCCGACGATCGCGCGGAGCTCGCTCTCGATGTAGTCGGGCGGCGCGTCGTCCACCGACCAGCCGTCC
>CAZKXK010000292.1:0-3042 GCA_964556585.1 uncultured Anaerolineaceae bacterium | reverse complement strand
GCTAGTCGAGCCGGTGGAGCTCGATCGACTCCAGCTGTCGCACGCCCCGCGTCGGAAGCGTGTCGGAGGGAACGACCAGCTGGACGGGGCCTGACGTCTGGAGCACCTCGCCGTCCCGCTCCCAGGCGAGCAGCACCAGGGTCGCGCCGTACTCCGGCAACAGCTCGGCGACCGAGAACACCACGACGTGCCCATCGTGGCCGCGCGCGGCAATGAACGAGCGCAGGACGGCCGCGTGGTCGGCAGTCGGCGGCGGAACCAGCGACAGGTCGAGCTGGGCCGGGAGGAACCCGTGCGCTGTCAGCAGCGAATGGAGGAGGACGCCTCGATAGCGGGCGCGACGGACGCCGGCCCGGCGCGAGAAGGCGGCCGACAGCTCGGCGGTCGGCAGGGTCTCCAGGTCGCCGGGCACGGAGAGCGTGACGACCTGGTCGCCGGCCCGGATGACGAGCGAGTCCGCCCGCGTCTCGGTGGCGTGCGCGGGCCCCTCCTGGTGGGCGGCGCGGTACCCGGCGAGGGCACTCGCATCGATCCGGAACTGGTGGCCGACACGGGTCGCGGGAAGCTCACCCCGACGGATCAGCTCGTACACCGTCACGCGAGAGATCCGGAGGGCGCGGGCGACTTCTGTCGGCCGCAGCACGGTGCTCATCCGTCCTCCCTTCGGGCGTCCCCTGTCCGCGTCTGCCAGGCAGGTGGCGGCAGCGTACCCCAGGGGCCGGATCTCGTGTCGGCGCGGTGGCGGCCTCCCACGACTCCACCTGCGCATCCTGCCGCATGAACCGTACAAACCCACACGGAAAACGGTCGTATTGATAGTATTGTTGTCTCGCTGATCTCCACGTTGGAGGGTGCCCCGCCGTCCCGCGGCCGCCTCGTCGAGTCCCGCACACCGAGGAGTCCCGCCCATGAGATCCCGACTCGTCACGTCGATCGCGGCCCTTGCCGTCGTCCTCGCCGCTTGCTCCAGCGGCGCCACGCCGGCCCCCAGCGCGCCGGCGCCCAGCGCGGCGGCGTCGGTCGCGGCGTCGCCGGCTGCCGCGTCGGTCAACCTGACGATCTACGCCGCGGCGTCGCTCAAGGCGGCCCTCGCGAAGGCCACGACCGCCTACGAGGCCGCCAACCCGGGCACCACGCTCGCGATCTCGACGGACTCGTCCGCGGCCCTGGAGACCAAGATCGAGCAGGGCGCTCCAGCGGACGTCCTCCTGTCCGCGGACACGGCAAACCCGCAAAAGCTGGTCGACAAGGGCCTCGCCGCGGGCAGCATCACGAAGTTCGCCGGCAACCTGCTCACCGTCATCGTGCCGATGGCGAACCCGGCCGGGATCCAGACCCCGGCGGACCTCGCCAAGCCAGGGATCAAAGTGATCGCGGCAGGCGACACGGTCCCGATCACGAAGTACGCGACCCAGCTCGTGTCGAACCTGGCCAAGCAGCCCGGGTACCCGGCCGACTTCGCCGCCAGGTACACCGCGAACGTCGTCTCGAAGGAGGAGAACGTCGCCGCGGTCGTGGCGAAGATCGAGCTTGGCGAAGGGGATGCCGGGATCGTCTACGTGACCGACGCGAAGACCTCCACGAAGGTCACGACGGTCGCGGTGCCCGACGCAGCGAACGTCCCGGCCACCTACGGTGGCGTCGTCGTGAAGGCCTCCCCGAACCTCGCCGCGGCGCAGGCGTTCCTGGCCTGGCTGGCCGGGCCGGACGGCCAGGCGATCCTCGCCTCGTTCGGCTTCCTGCCGCCATCCTGAGCCTTGCCGATCGCCCCCGAGCCTGCCGCCGCGCCCAACCGGACGATGGCGGCTGGCCGGGTTCCGCGCGCGGGTCATGGCTGGGGGAGCTGGTCGCTTGTCGGCGTCGCGGGCCTGTTCGGGCTGTTCCTCGGCCTGCCGGTCGTGGTCCTGGTCGGACGGGCGGTCGTCGATGGGTCGCTCGCTCGCGCGCTCGGCACGCAGGTCGTGCTGTCGGCCCTGGCCCTCAGCCTCACCACGACGGCGGTCAGCCTCGTCCTGACGGTCGCGTTCGGGCTGCCCCTTGCCCTGGTGCTGGCTCGGCGCACGTTCCGGGGCTCGAGCTGGGTCGAGGCGATCGTGGACCTGCCGATCGTCCTGCCGCCATCCGTGGCCGGCCTTGCCCTCCTGCTCCTGCTGGGCCGTCGCGGCCTCCTGGGCGGACCGCTCGATGCGCTCGGAATCGAGATCCCGTTCACGACCCTCGCCGTCATCCTCGCCCAGACGTTCGTTGCCGCACCGTATTTCGTCCGGTCGGCCCGGACGGGGATCGCCGGCGTCGACCGCGATTTCGAGGACGCCGCCCGGGTCGACGGCGCCTCGGAGCTCCAGCTCTTCCGAAGCATCACCGTCCCCCTGGCAGGCACGGCGCTCTCGGCCGGCCTCGTCATGAGCTGGGCTCGCGCGCTGGGCGAGTTCGGGGCCACGATCATGTTCGCCGGCAACCTCGCCGGGCAGACGCAGACGCTCCCGCTCGTCGTCTACGGCGAGTTCCAGGGCGGCGACCTCGACGGCTCGATCGCGGCCGCGGCCATCCTCGTCCTCGCGGCGCTCGGCGTCCTCGTCGCGGTCCGGGTGCTGCACTGGGGCCGGGTGCTCGACCTTCGAAGCCTCGGGTGACGGCGGGATGACCCGGATGACGGGCCGCGTCCCCTGTGGCACAGTGCGAAGCTGGGGTCATTCGTAGCTGGAGGCACTCGCGCATGCGGATCAGCGCTCGAAACCAGATGCCCGCCACCGTGCGCACGGTGACGCAGGGGCAGGTCATGGCCGAGGTCGTCGTCGAGGTCGACGGAGGCCATGAGGTCGTCGCGGCCATCACATCGGAGTCCGCGCGCCGCCTCGGCCTGGTGCCCGGGAGGCGGGTCACGGTCGTCGTCAAGTCGACCGAGGTGATGCTCGCCGTCGATGACTGATCCGCTCGAGCCGGTGACATACCGGCCGATCGGCGTCATCCACACGCCGTTCACCGACGTGGATGGGATGCCTATCCAGCCGATCGCCGCGGCCGGCATCCGGGGAACGATCG
>CAZKXK010000291.1:2464-3056 GCA_964556585.1 uncultured Anaerolineaceae bacterium | reverse complement strand
GGCCTACGCCGCCGCTGCCTGACAGAACGTGGGCCCCGAAGCCAGCCTTCGGGGCCCTTCACGTGCCCCGGCCGTGCCGGCCTACGCCGCCGCCTGACAATACGTGGGCCCCGAAGCCAGTCTTCGGGGCCCTTCACGTACCCCGGCCGACTCCATCCGCCCAGAGAGAAAGGGAGGAAGGGCCTTCATGATCAGGTCAACGATCGGCGGGTCGTCTCACCGCCGGGGCTTCCTCGAGACCGAACACCCTTGTTGCCATCAACGTCGTTCGCGCGGCGGA
This sequence comes from uncultured Anaerolineaceae bacterium, assembly GCA_964556585.1. Lineage (GTDB taxonomy): Bacteria > Chloroflexota > Limnocylindria > Limnocylindrales > CSP1-4 > CTSoil-043. The sequence goes on along the minus strand of CAZKXK010000291.1, from coordinate 2,776 downwards.
CCTGCCACCGGAACAGCCGGGTGGCTCAGAGCCAGTCAGGCCGGTCCACGTTGACGGTGACGTCGCCCACGCCGGGGACCGACACCGAGGCGTGTACGGTGGTGTCGTCGACCGAGACGCCCGCATCGCCGTATGACGTGTGGACCGAGCCCGCCCCCGTCCCGGAGTCGGCGTTGTAGGTCCCCGAAGCGCTCGTGCCGGACGCGGTCGTGACCTGGCCTGACGCGGTGTGTGATCCGGCGTCCCAGCCGCCGCTTGCCGTCGTGCTCCCCGTCGAGACCGATCCCGATCCCGAGCCGGTGTCGGTGTTGT
>CAZKXK010000291.1:0-2364 GCA_964556585.1 uncultured Anaerolineaceae bacterium | reverse complement strand
GCGGGTGGAGACGGCACCCGACGCCTCGCCCGTCCCCGCATCGTAGCTGCCCGAGGCCGTCGTGCTCCCCGTCGAGACCGATCCCGATCCCGAGCCGGTGTCGGTGTTGTACGAGCCGCTCGCGCTGCCATTGCGGGTGGAGACGGCACCCGACGCCTCGCCCGTCCCCGCATCGTAGCTGCCCGAGCCGCTCACCGGGCCCGTCGTCAGCTCTCCCGAGACCCCTTTCGGCGTCCCGGCTGCCGTACCCGCGGCTCCGGCTGCCGTACCCGCGGCTCCGACCTGCCCCTGGACTGCCGCCGAGATGTGCCGGCCCAGCTCGGCCTCCTCCGCCGACCCGTGACCCTGGCCGCCGTGCATCGCGAGGGCAGCCCGTGTGTCGGGTCCGACGATCCCGTCGGGGGCGATGCCGGCCCCCCGCTGGAGGGCGACCACTGCCGACCGCGTGCCACCGCCGAACTGGCCGTCCGTCACCAGCGACGGCCGCGCAACGCCCGCGCTGTTGAGGGCGGCCTGGAGATCGACAACCTCCGATCCGACCGACCCGACCCGCAGCAACGGTGGGCCGGCCTCGCGCTGCACGACCGGGGGCGACGTGACGGCGCGCTGCAGGCGCAGGGGCGTGCGTTTGGTCCCGGCCGTTGCGCCCGGGCCACCCGCGAGCAGCTTGGCGATGGCGCCGTTCCCCGCGCTCGCCTGGAGATCGAGGATGTCACCCGACGCTGGATCGAGCCCGGACCGACGCCGCTCCTGGCCGACGCGTCGCCCGGCCCCCGCAGTGACATCCGCCTGCTCATCGAGGGCGTGGCGCGATTGCCTCATGTCCGAACCCTAGCAAGCAGGCCGGCCGCAGACAGCGGCGGCTGGGTCGTCTGATCGGGCAGATCGAGTGGCCCGATCGGGCAGCGTCACGGAGTTAGCCCCGCTCTCCTCGGGCCGTGGGCCACCCTCGCATGGATCAGCCCGGTCCCCACGCCGAAGGACGATCATCCTTTCGATCCCGATCAGCAGCAGCCCGCACCTCCGCAGCAGCCCGTGCTTGCCATCGGAAGCTCGCGCGCCGCGAGATCGACGATTGGCCGGGCGGCGGCGGGTTTCGTCGCCTTCACGATCGCGCTGACCATGCCGTCCGCGACTGCGTGCGTCGAGGTGACCGAGACGTCGGTGAGACCTGCCGCCTCGAGGCCCGCCCGATACTCGGCAAAGGAAAGCGCGCCGGCGATGCAGCCGGCGTAGGAGCCGCGCGCGGCACGCTCTGCGGCGGTCAGGCGGTCCTCGGCGACGATGTCCGTCACGCCCATCCGGCCGCCGGGCCGGAGCACGCGCGCGATCTCGCGGAACACCGCCGGCTTGTCGGCGGCGAGGTTGATGACGCAGTTGCTGATGACCACGTCGACGGACTCGGCGGGGAGTGGGATCTCCTCGATGTGGCCGCGCACGAACTCCACGTTCGTCGCCCCGGCAGCGGCAACGTTGCGCTGGGCGAGGGCCAGCATCTCGTCGGTCATGTCGAGGCCGATGGCGCGCCCGGTGGGCCCCACCCGCTTCGCGGACAGGAGCACATCGATCCCGCCGCCCGAGCCAAGGTCGAGCACGCGCTCGCCCTCGTGGAGCTCGGCCACGGCGATCGGGTTGCCGCAACCGAGCGAGGCAAGGACCGCCGCCTCGGGCAGCTCCGCCCGCTCGAGCGCGGAATAGAGCGCCGGGCCGATCGACTCGGGCTCACCGGAACAGCAACCGCCGGCGTCGGCCTGGACCGCGGCCGCGGCGTAGCGCGCGCGGACCTTCTCGTGGATGGTCTCACTGGTGCTCATCGTGCTCCTCTCCGGGGTCGGGCCCGGCTGGTCTCCGGAGTTGGGCTTGGCTGGTGGCACGCGGCCCTGCGTCCGGTGTATTGATACTTGACGATATCGGTCGTTGTCAATACCATGTCTGACGTGAAGCGCCTCGTCGACCCGGATGCGCGCCTGCTCCAAGGCGCGGCCGACCCGACGCGCCTGGCGATCCTGCGCCAGCTCGCAGGCGGCGGCGTGTGTGCCTGCGACTTCACAGCCTGCTGCGTCGTCGCCCAGCCGACCGTCAGCCACCACCTCAAGGTTCTACGTGAGACTGGCTGGGTGCGCTCGGAGCGGCGGGCCTCGTTCGTCTACTACACCCTCGTTCCGGAGGCGGTCGAGCGGTTCCGCGCGATCGCCGGCGGGCTTGGCAGCGCGATCTCGCAACCTCAATCGCGCGCGCTTCCGGTGGTCCAGCCGCCCGCCTGAACTCCACCGAGGGCTGGCATAGCGCTCGTGCGAATCGCAAGCGGGGTCCCGGCATCGGCGTCCGACCGGGTCGCAGCCTCGTCGTGAAACGCGTCGACGA
>CAZKXK010000290.1:1579-3063 GCA_964556585.1 uncultured Anaerolineaceae bacterium | reverse complement strand
TCGCAGGCCGGTCGTTCAGGGGCCGGTCAGGAGGGCGCTGCTTGTGCAGTCGGCTGCCGTGACCGTCTTGGCGAGCAGCTTGTCCGGCAGGCCCGCCATGAACGAGATCGAGCGGGCCCAGAGCGCGGGGTCCACGGCGCCCAGGCCGTTCGCGCGCGTGTAGTCGCTCTCCCAGAGCGCGATGGTCGCCTGGAGGACCGCGAGCTGCCCGGCACGATCCGCCCCCAGCTCGGGGACCTCGGCGATCGCCGCGTCGACACCCTTCGCGGGGTCAGCCTCGATGTCGCGCATCGCGTGCGCGGTCGCGGCCACGAATGCCCGCAGGGCGTCCTTCTTCGGGCCGTTCAGGGCGGCGGCGCTCACGATCAGGCCCGGGCCGGGTAGCTGGCTCGCGGGCGGAAGGGCGAGCACGTTCGCCTTGACGCCACTGAGCGCCAGCTGGACCGGCTCGTTGTTCGCGTAGCCGGTCGCGGCGTCCACCGCGCCCTGCTGAAGCGCAGCGAGCTGGCCAAAGTCGGGGAAGAGAACGAGCTGCAGGTCCGACTCCGTGAGCCCGACGCTGGCCAGCAGCGCCTCGAGCTGGATCCAGCTCGACCCGAACTTGCCCGGGATGCCCACCTTCCTGCCCGCGAGGTCCGCGGCCGTGGCGATCCCGCTGCTCGCCTTCGAGAACACCACGTTCGGGAACTGGGCGAAGACCGTGAAGACGTAGCGGACGGGGATTCCCTGGCTCACGGCGGGGATCACGCTGGTGCCGTCGGAGATGCCCACGTCCACGGCGCCCTGCCCCACCAGGGTCACGAGCTCCGGGTCGGTCTTGTTCTGGAGCTCGACCTGGAGGCCCGCGTCGCGGTAGTAGCCGGCCTGGTCGGCCAGGTAGAACTGCGCGAACTGGACGTTCGGGATGTACCCGAGGCCCACGACAAGCTTGACCGCGCCGGAAGGGAGGGCCGACGCGCCGCCGCCGCAGGCCGTGGCGACAAGGGCGAGAGCGGCCAGCAGGCCGGCCGCGGCGCGTGGCCCCGGGCGCAGGGTGGGCCGGCCGCCGGTCGGTGCGAGCCGGTACGCGGGGCTGGTGGGGATCTGGCTGGCCGGCATCCTGTCCTCCGTGAACGGCGTGTCCCCGGGGAGCGGCAGGCTCGGCGTCGCTGGCGCACGGGCGCTCGCGGCCTGCCTTCTCTCATCCGGACTCTGACCGTCGGCTCCCGCCGGGCGACGTCTCCGCCGCCCCGGGATCTGCGGCTCGGCTGCTGCCGTGCCGCTCGTGGGCTCGCCCGACGGCGCGGCGCCGGGCCGGACCACCGGTCGGGATTTGCACCCTGCCCCGAAGGCTCCCGAAATGTAGCACGGGCACGGATCCGGCCGGATGACGCGGACGTGTCCGCGCGTCCGCGCCATCCGCGCGTGCGCGGGTCGTCGTGCGGGTTGGCGTGCGGGTTCGCCGGCGTCTGCGAAGCGGGGAGTCGCGCTAGGCGGGCGGGACC
>CAZKXK010000290.1:0-1479 GCA_964556585.1 uncultured Anaerolineaceae bacterium | reverse complement strand
CGTGCGGGTTCGCCGGCGTCTGCGAAGCGGGGAGTCGCGCTAGGCGGGCGGGACCGCGTAGTGCCGCTCCACGAGCAGCACGATGCTGTACAGCGCCACGCCGATCAGGGCGATGGTCAGGAGCGTGGCGAACAGGAGCGGGATGTCGAACAGGCTGCCGCGGGCCAGGTTGATGAGCACGCCGAGGCCCGTGTCGCCGCCGGTCCATTCCGCCACGATCGCTCCGACGACCGCCAGCGTCACGCCGATGCGGAGCCCGCCCAGGATGCCCGGCAGTGCCGCCGGCAGCTCGACCAGGCGAAGCCGCTGGCTGCGGCTGACCCGGTAGCTGCGGGCCATCTCGAGGAGCCGCCGGTCGACCCCATGAACGGCCACGACCGTGCTGATCGCAACCGGGAAGAAGACGATCAGCGCCACGATCAGCGCGTGGGCCAGGAGCCCGCTCCCGAACCACAGCGCCATGAGCGGCGCGAGCGCGAGGATCGGCACTGCCTGGGCGGCGACCAGGTAGGGGGACGCCACCCGGTTGGCGAGGCTGGAACGAGCCAGGACGTAGCCGGCGAGCATGCCCGCGAGCGCCCCGCCCGCGAACCCGATGCCGATCTCGGCCAGCGTCATCGCCACGTGCGGCTCCATGGTGCCGTCGGCCCAGGCCGCGACGAACCGCTGGCCGACGACGAGGGGTCCGGGCAGGATGAAGGTCGGATAGTTGCCGGCGAAGACCAGCAGCTGCCAAGCCGCGAGGAACGCCGCGAGGGCGAGCAGCGGCGGCACCACCCGGTCCCGGATCACTCGACCGCCTCGGACGGCTGCCGGTGGGAGGGAACGTCGCCGGTCGCGACCGCGAAGGCGTCGTCGGTGGCGCCCTCCAGGTGCGCGCGGATCTCGGCGGCCGTGCGCGTGACGCCCGCCGCGTCGAGGTCGCCCGGGCGCCGGGGCCGGGGCAGGTCCACGGCCACGTCCGCCACGAGCCGCGCCGGTCGGGGCGAGAGGACCAGCACGCGGTCGGCGAGGAAGACCGCCTCGGCGATCGAATGGGTGACGACCACGATCGTCGCCCCGATCCGCTCCCAGAGACGGAGAAACTCCACGTTGAACCGCTCGCGTGTCAGCGAGTCGAGGGCGCTGAACGGTTCATCCAACAGGAGCACGGCCGGTTCGAGGGCCAGCGCCCGCGCGATCGCCACGCGCTGGCGCATGCCGCCGGACAGCTCCGCCGGCCTGGCCCGGCCCCATTCGCGGAGGCCGACCAGGCCCAGCAGCTCGGCCGCGCGCCGCTCGCGGGTCGCGCGGTCCCGGCCGGCGATCTCGAGCGGGAACGCGACGTTCGCGGAGGCCGATCTCCACGGGAGGAGCCGCGGCTCCTGGAAGACCAGGCCGACCCTGGAGTCCGGCCCGATGAGCGGCCGCCCCTCCACCTCGACCATCCCGGTGCTGGCGGGAAGCAGCCCGGCGATCACGCGCAGGAGCGTGCTCTTG
>CAZKXK010000289.1:0-3085 GCA_964556585.1 uncultured Anaerolineaceae bacterium | reverse complement strand
CATCAACGTCGAGAGCATCGTGGTTGCCGTCGTCGGGGCGATCATCGTGGTCGCCGTGTACCGGATGGTCGGGGGCCGACGCACCACCGCATGACCGCCACTCGGGCCATGGCAACCGATCAGCAGAGCGGTGCCCACGCGGCGGAAGTCCCCGACCAGACTCCGGACCGATCCAGGGCGGCCAATGGAGCGGCGCGGCGGCGCGGATCGAGGGAACGCACGATGCCAGTGATCATCCCGCCGGGCTCCGCCGAGGCGTTCGATCGCCCTGCTCGTCCGCGTGCCAACTGGGTGGCCCGGCCATGATGATGGTGGTCTCCTTCTTCGGGTTCGCAGGACGATTCGCCGGAGATCTCCTGACCAGCGCGCTCGGGTGGGCCAGCAGCCTGCTGTTCGGGCGGGTGCCTCGTTCCCACCAGGTCTTCGTCGTCCTGATGATGGCGGGGTCCTTCCTGTGGCTGGTCATCGTCCTGGTCCTGCTGGTGCCGAGCGCGGCCGCGCTGCTTCTCAGCTCGACACCCCATCCGCCGTTCGTCGACCGCGCGTGGCTCGGGTTCGCGCTGCTGCTCGGGCTGGTCTGCATCCCCCTCGGGGTCGGACTCGCGGGCTACCTCGTGCCGGCCGAGGGCGAACGTCCTGCCGGGGCCTCCGTCCTTCGCGAGATCCTCCGCGGCTACCTGCTCGCTCCATTGATCGGCGGCCTGCTGATCTTCCTGGCGGGCGTCGGCGTGGTCCGGAAGATCCGAAGTCAGCGCCACCGCTGGTCGGACGTCCATGTCCCCATCGTCGTCAAACCCGGGGGCTACGACCAGATGGTGCTTGACCTGCAGAACGCGCTCACGAGTGTGGACCTGCCGGTCGCCGCCGAGGACGCACCGTGGGTCCTGACCCTGCCGGCCCGGCTCCTCAGCCTCGTGGCCGGCGGCAATGTCCGCAAACTGCGACCGGACCGACTCGTCGAGCTGAAGCGCCCGGACCTGCGGATCGGCGTGTACCCGTCGGACATCGCGATCTCCGGCACGACTCGTGACCGGACCCGGGCGCGGGCGGCGATCCTGAGCCGGCTCGCGACGACCTCCGCTCACCTGACCATGAGCGCGGAGGCCCAGGAGCTCGAAGACCGGCTGGAGGGGGTAGCAATGCCCGCCGGCGCGGTCGGACCGCTGCCACTGGCCAACGCCCGAACCGTCTTCAAGGCCATCGATGCCCGCCTGTTGGACCTCGCCGTCCCGCCAGATGAATGGGACATCCTCTACCGGCTGCGCCTCCAGATCGAGCGCGACCTCCTTGTCGGGGCAGAGCCGGGAACGGCGTTTCCGGGGCACGCACCTCATCCGCGTGGTGTCGGGGCCTCACGAAACCCGGGCGCGCACGTCCCGGTCGGCGCGGCGCCACCGGTCGCATCCGCGGAGGCGCTTGCGAGGGTGGCGGCGTCGCGATCGATGCGGTCATCGCCACGCGACGTGACGGTTGGCCGGGGTGACCGGCCATGAGACCCGGGCGAACCTCGGACGTCCCCACGAGCGTTGCGCCAGATCGTCCCTCCGGGGCCGACGGGCCGGGCCGTGCGCCCACGCGCTGGGCGAGCGCCGGTAGCCTGCTCATCGCGATCCTCGCCCTTCTCGGCTTGGTGGCGGTGACCATCGCGGTCGCGAGCCGGTTCGTCTTCCCGTTCGACCAGCCATGGCTCGCGCTTGCCCGCACGCTGGACGGCATGCCTCTTGTCTGGCAGGCGATGTCGCAATCGGCGAACATCCCGCTGATCGTCATCGGGGTCGCGTTCGTGCTCTGGCTGTTGTGGAAGAAGCGGCATCGCGAGGCGCTGCTCGTGATCCTGATCCTTGTCGCGGTGACCGCGGGGAGCGAGGGCGTCAAGCAGCTCGTCGGGCGACCGCGGCCCTCGGGCACCGGCGATGGGATCCCTGGAGTCGTCTACAGCTACCCATCGGGGCACGTGCTCGAGGTGCTGACGATCCTGGGGATGATCACGGTGCGAAGCTGGCGAAGCTCCCGACCGTTTCGGCTCCGGCTGGCCCTCGTTCTGATCGTGACGGCCGAGCTGGTGCTCGTCGGGATTGCCCGCCTGGCCCTGAACGAACACTATCCGAGCGATGTTCTCGGGGGTCTTCTCGGTGCGGTTTCCGCGCTGGGCTGGTACGGGTGGTTCACGAGGCCGGGGGGTTGGGCCGACAGGCCCGCGGCCCACCACGCCGGACGGACGGAGGGAAGCGGCGAGTGAAGCGTCCGGACGACAGGGTCGAGCCCGCCGGCGGGCAGGTGAGCGAGACCGGCCCGGCGAGCGAGGCCGGTCCGCTTGGCCGGGTCGACGCAGCCAGCCCGTCCACGCCGGGGACCGTTCCCCGTCCCCCGCTCGGCACTGCCACGAGCACGCTCGTCGTCGGCTTCGTCGGGTTGATCGCAAGTCTCGTCGTCCTTGGCTCGATCGCCGAGGGCGTGCGCAGCCAGGAAGTCTTCGCGCTGGACACGTGGGCGACCCCGTTCCTCCATGGCATTGCATCGCCCGGCATGGATGCGCTCATGAACGCCTTGACCGACATCGGGACGAGCCTCGTCATCGGGCCGATCCTCGTTCTGGTCGTGGCCTGGCTCCTCTGGAGGCGCCGTTACGGCGCGGCGCTGTTCCTGGGCGTCGCGACGGGCGGCAGCCTCGTTCTCCAGGTGACGATGAAGCTCTTCTTCGCACGCCCCAGGCCGCAGCTGCCGTGGGCGCCGGTGCTCCCCGACTACAGCTTTCCGAGCGGCCACACGATGAACGCGCTCATCTTCTACGTCGCGCTTGCCCTGATCGTATGGTCGGTCTCGGGCCGCCGGATCGGCCTCCTCGTCCTGGTGCTCGCGGTGGTGGTCGCGCTCGGCGTGGGGGTGAGCCGGATCTACCTCGGCTACCACTACCTCACCGACGTTGTCGGCGGGCTCCTGGCCGGCATCGCGTGGCTGCTCGTGGTGGGCGCAGCGTTCCGCGCCCGACCGACATTTCGGCAATGGCGCTCCGCGCGCATGCCGCGGACCAGAGAGCGCGGCGGCTCCACGGCGACCGTCGGATGACGGACGCGCTCGTGCTCGG